>JAYSLR010000485.1:0-4145 GCA_043725365.1 Rhizobacter sp.
CCGGCGGGCAGGTGAAATTCACCGTCTACCCCGAGATCGGCCACAACGCCTGGGATCCGGCCTATGCCGACCCGGCGCTGTACGAGTGGCTGCTGGCACAGCGGCGCGGCCGGCCGGCGCGCGCCTGAGCGGCTCAAGTCGGCCCGGCGCCGGCCGATAAACCGGGCAGCCCACCACCGATGAAGCCTCTGCCATGCCCCGCCGCGCCCTCCTCGCCATCGTCGCCGCCAGCAGCCTGCTGGCGGGCTGCGACATGCTCGGCAGCGCGCTCGGCATCGAGTCGCCCGAGAAGGTGGCGGCGGCACGCGATGCCGAAGGCAAGGCCATCGGCGGCGCCTGCCGCAACGCGGCGCGTGCCATCGAGGACTGCTTCGCGCTGAACCGCAAGGCCGACAAGGCCGCCATCTTCGCCGGCTGGCGCGAGATGAACGACTACATGCGCGAGAACAAGATCGACCCGGTCACGCCGCAACTCGTCACCAAGGTGGCGGGCGCCAGGGCCGAGACCGACGAGGCCGCCGAACCGCGTCCGGCCGCCGACAAGCCGGCGGCGAAGGCCGACGCCGGCAAGCCGAGCGCCCGCGAGAGCAAGAAGGCGCACGATTCCTGAGTCGGCGGCCGCCGCCGGCGTGCGCTTCGTCGCGCGCTGGCGCAGTGGGTCGCCTGGGGCGTGACGCAGTGCCGCTGCGGCGGCACAGTGGCGTCCCTCGTCCAGCCCCGGAGACGCCCATGAGACTCGCTTCCATCCCGCGCCGCCTGGCCGGCCTTCTGCTGGCGGCCTGCGCGCTGGCGTCGATCCCTGCCCATGCCGGCGACGCAGGGTTCACGCTGTCCATCGGCGGTTTCAACCGCGTCTCCGGCTCCGGCAAGCTGCAGTCCGAGACGCGCAGCGTCAGCGGCTTCCAGGCGATCGCGCTGCGCTCGTCAATGAAGCTGGTGCTGCGCCAGGGTGCGCGCGAGGGCGTCGAGCTGCGTGCCGACGACAACCTGCTGCCCTTGATCGAGACCGAGGTGGTCGACCGCAACGGCGTGCCGACCTTGGAACTGCGCATGAAGCGGGGCACGAGCTTCTCGAGCCGCAACCCGATCGTTGCGACGATCGACCTGGTCACGCTGCGCGCGCTGTCGATCTCGGGCTCGGGCGAGGTCGTCAGCGACGCGCTGAAGACGCCGGTGCTGGCGATCGCGATCAGCGGCTCCGGCAATGTCAAATTGAAGCAACTCGTTGCCGACGAGCTGAGCGCCAAGGTCTCGGGCAGCGGCGACCTCGAATTCTCCGGCCGCGCCGGCCGCCTCGGCGTGTCGATCGCGGGCAGCGGCGACGTCGACGCGCGCGCGCTCGAGGCCGACGACGTGAGCGTCAGCGTCGCGGGCAGCGGCGATGCCCACGTCACCGCGCGCAAGAGCCTGAATATCTCGATCGCCGGCAACGGCAGCGTCACCTACGGCGGCGATGCCGCGGTGAAGACCTCGATCGCCGGCCGCGGCAGCGTGCAGAAGCAGTAAGGGGCCGGGTCGCGCGCGCCGCTCATAGGACAATTGTCCGATGAGTGACGTTCTTGCGCGCCCGATCTGGCGCCACCCCGAATTCGCCCGCGGCTCGCGCGACATGGTCGGCGTCTCGCTCGGCATCGCCGCCTGGGGTCTGGTGACCGGCGTGGCCATGGCCAAGAGCGGCCTGCCGCTGCCGATCTCCATCCTGATGTCGCTGCTGGTGTTCGCCGGCAGCGCCCAGCTGGCGGCGCTGCCGCTGATCGTCTCGGGCGCACCGGTCTGGATGGTCTGGGCGATCGCGCTGTGCGTGAACCTGCGCTTCGTGATCTTCAGCGCACAGTGGCGGCCGTACTTCGCGCACCTGCCCCGATGGCAGCGCATGCTGCGCGGCTACTTCACCGCCGACCTGAACTACGTCGTGTTCATGGCGCGCTTCCCCCAGCCGCGCCCCGCACCCGAGCAGGAGCCCTACTTCTGGGGCGGCGTGGCGACGAACTGGCCGTCGTGGCAGTTGCCGACGCTGGCCGGCCTGCTGCTCGGCGATGCGATCCCGACCGAATGGGGTTTCGGCTTCGCCGGCATCCTGGCGCTGCTCGGGCTGATGTATTCGTTGCTGAACGACCGGGCGAGCTGGGTCGCTGCCGGCGTGGCCTGCGCCGCGGCGGTCGCGACGGCGGCGCTGCCGCTGAAGCTCAATGTCGTCGTCGCGATCGCCGCCGCGGTGGCGATCGGCCTGCTGATGGACCACGTGACGCCGGCCGAGGCGAAGCCGGTGGAGGACAACACGTGAGCCGCCCCGCCGGGCCGCCCCAAGCAAGGCGCATCCAAGGGCCACGCAGGGGCCCCTTCGTGGCCCGTGGGGATCGGCCAACGTTTGCGGCGGCCGAGGGGCTGTCATGAACACCTGGGAGATGGTGCTCGCGATCCTGGGACTGGCGCTGATCACCGTCGGGACGCGAGGCTTCTTCCTGTACCCGGAACGGGACCTGCCGCTGCCGGCCTGGTTGCGGCAAGGCCTGCGCTACGCGCCGCTGGCCGCGCTGGCCGCGGTCGTCGCGCCCGAGGTCGTGATGACGCAGGGCCACCTGATCACCACCTTCAAGGACGCGCGGATCTACGGCGCGCTCGCCGCCACGGCCTATTTCTTCTGGCGCCGTGGCATCCTCGGCACCATCCTCTCCGGCACGCTGGTGCTGGTCGCGCTGCGCGTCGGCCTCGGCTGGTGAGCGGCGCGCCGGATTCGCCCCACCTCCAACCCGACGCCATCGACCATGAACGTTCTCCGCTTCGAAGACCTCATCGCCCAGGGCCGGGTGGCCGGCCGGCGCGTGTTCATCCGCGCCGACCTGAACGTGCCGCTCGACGCTGCCGGCCGCATCACCGAAGACACGCGCGTGCGTGCGTCGATCCCGTGCATCGAGATGGCGCTGAAGGCGGGCGCCGCGGTGATGGTGACCTCGCACCTCGGGCGCCCGACCGAGGGTGCCTTCAAGCCCGAGGATTCGCTCGCGCCGGTCGCGAAGCGCATGGGCGAACTAATGGGCCGCGAGATCCCGGTGGTGGCGAACTGGGTCGACGGCGTCGACGTCAAGCCGGGCCAGCTCGTGCTGCTCGAGAACTGCCGCGTCAACAAGGGCGAGAAGAAGAACGACGAGGCGCTGGCGCGCAAGCTGGCGGCGCTGTGCGACATCTTCGTGCACGACGCCTTCGGGACCGCGCACCGCGCCGAGGCCTCGACCTACGGCATCGCACAGTTCGCTCCGATCGCTTGCGCCGGCCCGCTGCTCGCGGCCGAGATCGACGCGATCACGAAGGCGCTCGCGCACCCGCGGCGGCCGCTGGTGGCGATCGTCGCGGGCAGCAAGGTCTCGACCAAGCTGTCGATCCTGCAGGCGCTGGCGAAAAACGTCGACCAGCTGATCGTCGGCGGCGGCATCGCCAACACCTTCATGCTCGCCGCCGGCCTGCCCATCGGCAAGAGCCTGGCCGAGCCGAGCCTCGTCGACGAGGCGAAGGCGGTGATCGCGGCGATGCAGGCACGCGGCGCCGCGGTGCCGATCCCGACCGACGTGGTGACCGCGAAGGAGTTCAAGGCCGACGCGATCGCGACCGTGAAGGCTGCCACCGAGGTCGCGGCCGACGACCTGATCCTGGACATCGGCCCGCAGACCTCGAAGGTTCTGGCCGGCCAGCTGATGGCGGCCGGCACGATCGTCTGGAACGGGCCGGTCGGCGTGTTCGAGTTCGACGCGTTCGCGCACGGCACCGAGACGATCGCGCGGGCGATCGCGGCGTCGAGCGCATTCAGCATCGCCGGCGGCGGCGACACGCTGGCGGCGATCGCGAAGTACGGCATCGAGCAGGACGTGGGCTACATCTCGACCGGCGGCGGCGCCTTCCTCGAGGTGCTCGAGGGCAAGACGCTGCCGGCCTTCGAGATCCTGCAGAAGCGCGCCGCGGGATAACACTCATTCCGGTGTAATCGAGCCGTTACCGACGCGGCGCTCCGATAATCGCGGGCACAACCACCCCACGGAGACAAGCCGATGCCCCGCGCCACCAAGATCGTCGCCACCCTCGGCCCCGCGTCGAGCTCGCCCGAGGTGCTGGAGCGCATGATCCGCGCGGGTGTCGACGTGGTGCGGATGAAC
>JAYSLR010000486.1:0-2333 GCA_043725365.1 Rhizobacter sp.
CCCCAGGCCGATGATTCAATTGAATGCGCTGCGACGGCCCCGTGCCCTCGCGCTGGCCATGCTGATGGCCGTGCTCGCGGGCTGCGGTACGAACCCCAATGATCCCGAGTCGAAATGGAGCGCTGAACGATTGTATGCAGAGGCCAAGGAAGAGGCCTCGCAAGGCAACTACGAGCGCGCCAGCAAGCTCTACGAGCGGCTCGAAGGCCGCGCCTCCGGTACCGCGCTCGCGCAACAGGCGCAGATCGAGCGCGCCTACATGCTCTACAAGAACGGCGACAAGGCGCAGGCGCTTTCCACGCTCGAGCGCTTCATCAAGCTGCACCCGACCAGCGCCGCAATCGACTATGCGCTGTACCTGCAGGGCCTGGTCAACTTCAACGACAACCTCGGCCTGCTCGGCAGCCTCGCGCAACAGGACCTCTCGGAGCGCGACCAGCAGGCCGCGCGCGATTCGTACCAGTCCTTCAAGCAACTGGTCGATCAATACCCGCAATCCCTGTACGCCGACGACTCGCGCGTGCGCATGAACTACATCGTCAACGCGCTCGCCGCGTACGAAGTGCATGTGGCGCGCTACTATTTCCGGCGCGGCGCGTATGTCGCGGCAGCGAACCGCGCCCAGGTGGTAGTGGCCGAGTTCCAGCAGTCGCCGTCGGCCCAGGAAGCGCTCTACATCATGTCCGAGTGCTACGACAAGCTCGGCCTGACCGAACTGCGCGACGACGCGAATCGCGTGCTTCAGAAGAACTTCGCGGCCTCACCCATCGACGGCCTCGGCTCCGTGAAGAAGCGCTGGTGGCAGCTCTGGTGAGCGCCTAGAACGGCAGCGCCGCCCCCGCCAGGGTTGCCAGCCAGTCCAGCGCCTCGGCCTCGGTGGCGACCATGGTCATCGGCGGCAGTGCCTCGCGCAGCCGCTTGCCATAGTTCATGCCGGCCATGCGCGGATCGCACACCACCAGCAGGCCGCGATCGGTTTCGCTGCGGATCAACCGACCCGCGCCCTGCTTCAGCGAGACGGCGGCCTCGGCAACGAAGTAGTCGGCGAACGGGTTGCGGCCCTCGCCTTCCAGCCGCTTGACGCGCGCTTCGACCAGCGGATCGTTCGGCGGCGGGAATGGCAGCTTGTCGATCAGCACGCACTGCAGTGCATCGCCGGGCACGTCGATGCCCTCCCAGAAGCTCTGCGAGCCGACCAGCACCGAGCGCGGCTGCGCCAGGAACTGCTGCATCAGCTGGCGCTTCGGCACCTGGCCCTGCACCAGCACCTGCAGTGCGTCGCCGTGGGCGTCGAACTCGACGCGCAGCCGCTCGCCGATGGCCTGCAGCGCGCGCAGCGTCGTTGTCAGCACGAAGGTGCGACCACCGAGCACGCGCGCGCAGCGCGCCGCCAGCACCGCCACCGAGGCCGCGTGCTCCGGCTCGTTCGGCTTCGGGAAGCCGCGCGGCACGTACAGCCGCGCGTGCGCCGCGTAGTCGAACGGGCTGCCCAGACGCAGTGCAGTGGCCTCGGTCAGGCCGGCCGATTCGGTGAACCACGACAGGCGCTCGTCGTCGCCGAGCGTCGCCGAGGTGAAGACCCAGGTCTTGGGCGCCGCGGCCATCTGCTCGCGCAGCGCGTCGCGAATGTCCAGCGGCGACTCGACCAGGCGCGCCTGGTGCGGCGACACGTCGATCCAGCGCACGTTGCCGTCCTCGGCCGGCACGGCGAACCGCTGTGCGAGCGCGGCGAACTGGGCCGCCCGCTCGGCGAGCTTGGCGAAGTCCGGCGACATCTCGACCACGACCTTCAGCCCCGCCATGGCCGCCTCGCAGGTCTGGCGCACGCCGTCGAGCGCGGTCGCGAAGTCATGCTGCGTGCTGCGCTCGCTCCAGCGCAGCTTCAGCGTGCCGCGCAGGTCGCGCAGCCGCCCGGCCGCAGCGATGCGCAGGTCGCGCGCGGCCCGGTCGCAGCCCGCCGCCAGTTCCTGCCAGGGCTGCAGGCCGCGCGCCTGCTGCAGGCCGGCGCCCAGCATGTCGCGGGCGAAGTCGATGACCTGCGCGCTGCCCAGCGTGGTGCCGAGGAACTGCACGCCGGCCTCGGTGAGCTGATGCGCCTCGTCGAACAGCGCGACCTCGACGCTCGGCAGCAGCTCGGCCACGCCAGTGTCGCGCAGGCTCATGTCGGCGAAGAACAGGTGGTGGTTGACGACCACCACGTCCGCCAGCATCGCCTCGCGCCGCGCCTTGACGACGTGGCACTGGCGGAATTGCGGGCACTCCTGGCCCAGGCAGTTCTCGCGCGTCGAGGTCACCAACGGGATCACGCTGCTGCGCTCGTCCAGCCCGTCGAG
>JAYSLR010000487.1:0-2700 GCA_043725365.1 Rhizobacter sp.
GATGGACCAGTACATCGGCGGCATCGAGCACGCGGTGCTGCACCTGCTGTACGCGCGCTTCTGGACCAAGGCGATGCGCGACCTCGGGCTGGTCGACCACGGCGAGCCGTTCACGAAGCTGTTCACGCAGGGCATGCTGCTGAACGAGTCGTTCTACCGCGACGAGGCCGACGGCAAGCGCCAGTGGTTCTACCCGAGCGAGGTCGGCGTCCGCTACGACGACAAGGGCCACCCGGTCGGCGCGACGCTGAACGCCGACGGCCTGCCGGTCTCCCTCGGCGGCATCGAGAAGATGTCGAAGTCGAAGAACAACGTGGTCGAGCCGCGCGACATCATCGCCCGATTCGGCGCCGACACCGCGCGCCTGTTCACGATGTTCGCCGGCCCGCCGGACCAGAGCGCGGCCTGGTCCGACTCCGGCGCCGAAGGCTCGTACCGCTACCTGCGGCGGCTGTGGAACTTCGCATTCAAGAACGCCGCGGCGATTCGAGCCGCCGGCACCGACTTCGCCGGCCTGAGCAGCGGTGCGCAGGAACTGCGCCGCGAGGTGCACCTGCTGCTGCGCCAGATCAGCCACGACTACGACCGGCTGCAGTACAACACCGTCGTCTCCGGCGCGATGAAGCTGCTGAACGCGCTCGAAGGTGCGACGCTCGCCGCCACGCCCGCCGACGCCGCGGCCCTGCGCGAGGGCGTCGGCATCCTGTTGCGCGCGCTGTACCCGGCCGCGCCGAACATCACGCACGCGCTGTGGAGCGAGATCGGTTACGCCGCGAGCCTCGGCAGCCTGCTCGACGCGGCCTGGCCGAGCGTCGACGAGGCGGCGCTGCTGCAGAGCGAGATCGAGCTCGTGCTGCAGGTCAACGGCAAGCTGCGCGGCAGCATCCGCGTACCCGCCGAGGCGGGCAGGCACACGATCGAAGCGATCGCGTTGAAGAGCCCGGATTTCATCAAGTTCTCCGAAGGCAAGCGGCCGAAGAAGGTGATCGTGGTGCCGGGCCGGCTCGTCAACATCGTCGTCTGAGGATGCGCCGGATGTCGACACGCCGCCACCTTCTCGTCGCGGCGCTGCTGCCGCTGGCGGGGTGCGGCTTCGAGCTGCGCCGCGCCCCCGAGCTGAAGTTCCGCACCATCCAGCTTGCCAACTTCAAGCCGCGCTCGCCGCTGGCCGACGAACTGCGCGCCAACATCAACGCGAGCACGACGACGCTGGTCGTCGAGGGCCTGGCGCAGGCGCAGGTCGTGCTCGAGGCGATCGACGATGCGCGCGAGAAGGTCGTCGTCGCCAGCGGCGCGGTCGGCCAGGTCACGGAGTTCCAGCTGCGCGCGCACTTCACGTTCCGGCTGCGCAGCGTCAGCGGCCGCGAGCTGATCCCGGCCACCGAGATTCGCCAGAACCGCGACCTGAGCTACACCGAGAGCGCCGCCCTCGCGAAGGAGCAGGAGGAGGCCTTCCTGTACCGCGCGATGCAGAGCGACATCGTCGCCCAGGTGATGCGGCGCCTCGCGTCGGTCCAGACCTTCTGATCCCGACCCGCCCGATGCAAGTCCGCCCCGACCAGCTCGCCGCCCACCTGCAGAAGGGTCTGCGTCCGATCTACACCGTATGGGGCGACGAGCCGCTGCTCGCGCAGGAGGCCGGCGATGCGATCCGCAGCGCCGCGCGCGCCGCCGGCTGCACCGAGCGCCAGGTGCACACCGTCGCCGGCGCGCACTTCGACTGGAGCGGTCTGCTCGGCGCGGCGATGGCGATGAGCCTGTTCTCGGAGCGCCAGCTGATCGAGATTCGCATCCCGTCGGGCAAGCCGGGCAAGGACGGCTCCGAGGCGTTGCAGCGCTACTGCGCATCGCTCAGCGACGACGTCGTCACGCTGGTGCAGCTGCCCAGGCTCGATCGCACCCAGCAGACCAGCGCCTGGTTCGGCGCGCTCGACGCCGCCGGCGTCACGCTGCGCGTCGACCCGATCGAGCGCAAGGCGCTGCCGCAGTGGATCGCACAGCGCCTCGCGCAGCAGGGCCAGCGCGTCGAAGCCGGCGATGCCGGCCAGCGCACGCTCGCGTTCTTCGCCGACCGCATCGAAGGCAACCTGCTCGCCGCGCACCAGGAGATCCAGAAGCTCGGGCTCCTGTATCCGGCCGGCGAGCTCGGCTTCGAGCAGATCGAGTCGGCGGTGCTGAACGTGGCGCGCTACGACGTCTTCAAGCTCGGCGAGGCGGTGCTCGCCGGCCAGGCGGCACGCGCGCTGCGCATGCTGGCCGGCCTGCAGGCCGAGGGCGAGGCCGCGGTGCTGGTGCACTGGACGCTGGCCGAGGACATCCGCGCGCTCAAGCGTGTGAAGGATGCGATGGCAGCCGGGCGGCCGCTGCCCATGGCGCTGCGGGAGCAGCGGGTCTGGGGATTGAAGGAAAGGTTGTTCGAGCGGGTGCTGCCGCGCCTCACGCCCGTGGCGCTGGATAACCTGCTGCATTCGGCGCACCTGGTCGACGGGATCGTCAAGGGCCTGAAGGCGCCAGGCTGGCCCACCGATGGCTGGCAAGCACTACAGCGGCTGGCCTTCGCGCTGTGCCAGGAGTGCGCCGTGCAGCCGGCCAGCCCGCCCCGTAAAATGGTCGTATGAACGCGCTGAACATCGCCGAGTACACGCAGACGCTGGGTCTGCAGGCCCGGCACGCGTCCGCGTTGATGGCACGCTCGGACGC
>JAYSLR010000488.1:0-10527 GCA_043725365.1 Rhizobacter sp.
CAGCGCGCGCGCCAGCTCGACGCGCTTCTTCAGCCCGATCGGGATCACGTCGACGAGCTCGTCGCGCACGCCCTGCAGCTGCAGGAAGTCGATCGTCTCCTCGACGATCACGCGGTGCGCCGTCTCCTCCTTGCGCGCGAGCAGCGCGTAGAACGCGGTGCGCAGCACGCTCGGGTGCATGTGGACGTGGCGCCCGAGCAGGATGTTGTCGAGCACCGTCATGCCGTTGAACAGGGCCAGGTTCTGGAACGTGCGCGCCACGCCGAGGCGCGCCACCACGTGCGGCGCGACGCCGGTGATGTCGCGGCCCTCGAGCAGGATCTGGCCGCGCTGCGGCGGGTAGAAGCCGGTGATCGCGTTGGTCAGCGTCGTCTTGCCGCTGCCGTTCGGGCCCACGAGGCCGAAGATCTCGCCGCGCTCGATGCGCAGGTCCACGCCGGTCAGCGCGACCAGCCCGCCGAAGCGGCGCTCGACCTGCCGGCACTCCAGGACCGGTGCCGCGGCGACGGGGTTCATGCGCGGGTTCATCGCGAGCGGACGAGGGGGCGGGGGCGGCGAGGCATGGAGTTCTCTATCGCGTCGGTCGGGTGGCAGGGATGCTGGAGTGGGTTTTATGCACGGTCTTTAGTCAAGTCGGGATTCGCCCGTACGAGGGTCCGCGTCGCGCTTGCCGGCCGGGCCTTGCGGCGCGCCGGCGTCGCACCGACCAGTGCCTCGAGTCGCGCCAGCCGCGCCTCGACGTCGTCGGCCCCGCGTTCGCGCGCCGGCTGCAGGCCCTTCAGCATCAGGTCGGTGTAGCGGTCCGCGACAGCGTCGACGTCGATGCGGTGCCTGCCGTGCAGCACCGGCCACATCAGGTGTTCCAGGCCGCCGTAGAGCATCGAGCGCAGCATCTCCAGGTCGGCGGCGGCCGGCAGCTCGCCGTCGCGGACCGCGTCGTCGAGGGCGAGCCGCACGTACTGCGTGTAGCGCACGTGCAGCGCGTGCAGGCCCGAGCTCGCGTACTCCGGGCCGGTGCGCACCTCGTGCAGCACCAGGCGCGCCAGGCCGGGCGTCTCGACGTAGACGCGCACGTGGCGCCAGACGATGAAGCGCAGCCGTGCCCGCAGGCCGTGCAGGCGCGCGTAGCCGTCGCCGACCTCGCGGATCAGCGGCTCGTAGAGTTCGCGCAGCACCTCGTGGAGCAGGTCGCGCTTGGTCGGGAAGTAGCCGAACACCGAGCCCTCGACCACGCCGACGCGGCCCGCGATCTCGCTGACCGAGGTGCGCTCGACGCCCTTCTCGAGAAACACCGCGCGCGCCGCGGCGAGGATCTCGCCGGCGCGCTTGCGGCGGCGCTCCGAGATCCTCGGTTCGGCGACGGGCGGCGGGCTCTTGATCCTGCGGGTGCTCATCGGCCGGCCCTCAGAGGCGGAACACGCCGTAGCCCGGCGCCGCGATCGGCGCGTTCAGC
Organism: Rhizobacter sp.; assembly: GCA_043725365.1. GTDB lineage: Bacteria > Pseudomonadota > Gammaproteobacteria > Burkholderiales > Burkholderiaceae_C > LMDS01. The sequence goes on from JAYSLR010000488.1 coordinate 1,454, forward strand.
GCGGCCGAGATCGCGATGCCCAGCGCGTTGCGCGTGTCGACCGGGTCGAGGATGCCGTCGTCCCACAGGCGCGAGGTCGAGTACAGCGCGCTCGACTGGCGGCGGTAGTCCGCGAGCACCGGATCGCGGATCGCCGCGATCTGCGCGTCGTCGAGCACGGCGCCGGTGCGCGCGAGCTGGCGCAGCTTGACGTCGGCCAGCACGTTGGCGGCCTGTTCGGCGCCCATCACCGAGATCTGGCTCTGCGGCCACATGAACAGGAAGCGCGGGTCGAACGCTCGGCCCGACATGCCGTAGTTGCCGGCGCCGAACGAGCCGTTGCAGATGACGGTGAACTTGGGCACCTCGGAGCCGGCCACCGCCATGATCATCTTCGCGCCGTCCTTCGTGATGCCGCGACGCTCGTAGTCGCGCCCGACCATGAAGCCGGTGATGTTCTGCAGGAACACCAGCGGCGTGCGGTTCTGGTTCGCGAGCTGGATGAAGTGCGCGCCCTTCTGCGCGCTGTCGTTGAACAGCACGCCGTTGTTCGCGAGGATCGCGACCTTGTAGCCCCACAGGTGGGCGTAGCCGCAGACCAGCGTCGGCGCGTAGGCCGGCTGGTACTCGTGGAAGCGGCTGCCGTCGGCGAGGCGCGCGATCACCTCGCGCATGTCGAACTGGACCTTGATGTCGCGCGGCACGATGCCATAGAGCTCGGCCGGGTCGTACAGCGGGTCTTCGGGCTCCTGCCACTCGACCTCGGCCTTGGGCTGGCGCCGCCATTGCGCCACCACGTCGCGCGCGATCGCGAAGGCCTCGAACTCGTTGCTCGCCGGGTAGTCGGCGGTGCCCGAGACGCGCGTGTGCAGGTCGGCGCCGCCGAGCTCGTCGGCGCTGACCTCCTCGCCGGTGGCGGCCTTCACCAGCGGCGGGCCGCCGAGGAAGATCGCGCCGTTGCCGCGCACGATCACGCTGTAGTCCGACAGCGCCGGCACGTAGGCGCCGCCGGCGGTGCAGTGGCCGAGCACGACGGCCAGCTGCGGCACGCCCATCTTCGACAGCACCGCCTGGTTGCGGAAGATGCGCCCGCCGTACTGCCGATCGGCGAACAGCTCGGCCTGCAGCGGCAGGAAGCCGCCGGCGCTGTCGCACAGGTGCACCATCGGCAGGCGGTTCTCGACCGCGATGTCGGTCGCGCGCACGATCTTCTTCACCGACAGCGGGTACCAGGCGCCGCCCTTGACGCTCGGGTCGGACGCATGCACCACGACCTCGCGGCCGCTGACGATGCCGATGCCGGTGACGACGCCGGCGCCCGGCACCTCGCCGTCGTAGTCCAGGTTCGCGGCCAGCGTCGAGAGTTCGAGGAACGGCGTGCCGGGATCGAGCAGGCGCTGCAGCCGCTCGCGCACGAACAGCTTGTCCTGGCGCGCGAGGCGCTCCATGTCGCGCGCCGGGCGCGCGTGGCGCACGCTGTGCTGCTGGCGGTGCAGCGCCTGCGCCAGCGCGAGGTTGTGGCGGTGGTTCGCCTGGAACTCGGCCGAGCGCGTGTCGAGCGCGGAATCGATGCGTTTCATGCGGCCGCCTCGGCCCGTTGCAGCGTGACCAGCGGCGCGTCGCGGTCGAAGGTCTGGCCGACCGCGACGTGCAGGGTCTGCACCGTGCCGTCGCAGGGCGCGGTGATGGTCGTCTCCATCTTCATGCTCTCGATGACGAGCAGCGCCTGACCGCGCCGCACGAGGGCGCCGGCCAAGACGCCGACGGTGATCACCGAACCCGGCATCGGCGCGCGCGCGACCGCCGCGCCGTCGTCGACCGCCTCGCCGGCGAAGCGTTCGAGGCTGTGCACGTAGCGCAGCAGGTAGGTCTCGCCGTCGAGGTGCACATGGACCTCGTCGCCGCGCCGCGCGACGACCGCGCGCTCGCACGCGTCGTGCACGGTCAGCTCGTGCACGTGCTCGCCGCGCGCCACCAGCGTGGCCGGCAGGTCGACCTCGCCGACGTGCACGCGGTAGCTGCCGCCGGCGCGCGCCAGCCACACCTCGTGGGCGACGCCGTGCAGCTGGAACGCGTGGCCCATCAGTTCCTCCACGCGCCGATGGCCGCGTGCAGCGCCGGCACCGCGTCGGCGGCGTCGCGCAGCGGCCGCGAGGCGAGGGCGGCGACCGCGAGCAGTCGGTGCAGGGTCGGCGGATCGATCGCCGGCTCGGCCGCCACCTCGGGGTGGGCGTCGAGGAAGCCGGTGTGGATCTGGGCCGCGCCGAAGGCCGGCTGCGCGAGCAGGCGACGCAGGAAGCCGATGTTGGTCCGGCAGCCGAGCAGCACGTAGTCGCGCAGCGCCCGGCGGCCGAGCGCGATCGCGGCGTCGCGCGTCGGCGCGTGGACGATCAGCTTGGCCAGCAGGGGGTCGAAGGCCGCGGTCACGTCCTGACCGGCGGCAACGCCGCTGTCGACGCGGATGCCCTCGCCGTGCGGCTCCAGCAGCGCCAGGACGGTGCCCGTCGTCGGCAGGTAGCCGCGCGCCGCGTCCTCGGCACAGATGCGCAGCTCGATCGCGTGGCCGCGCGGCCGCAGGTCGTCCTGCGCGAAGGCCAGCGGCTCGCCGGCGGCGATGCGCAGCTGCTGCTCGACGAGGTCGATGCCCAGCACCGCCTCGGTCACCGGGTGCTCGACCTGCAGCCGCGTGTTCATCTCGAGGAAGTAGAAGCGCCCGTCACCGAAGATGAACTCGACGGTGCCGGCGCTGGTGTAGCCGGCGTTGCGCGCGATGCCGGCCGCGGCGGCGCAGATCTCGCGCCGCAGTTCGGGCGTCAGCGCCGGCGACGGTGTCTCCTCGACGATCTTCTGGAAGCGGCGCTGCACCGAGCATTCGCGCTCGTACAGGTGCACGACGCGGCCGTGCGCGTCGCCGAGCACCTGCACCTCGATGTGGCGCGGGTTCTCGACGAAGACCTCGGCGTACAGCCGCCCGTCGCCGAAGTAGCGCTGGCCCTCGCTGCGGGCGCGCGCGATCGCGCCGGCCAGCTGCGCCGCCTCGCGCACGATGTGCATGCCCTTGCCGCCGCCGCCCGCGGCCGGCTTGATCAGCAGCGGGAAGCCGACCGCGGCGGCGCGCGCAACGAAGCTGCCGGGGTCGTCGGCCTCGATCGCCGACGGCGCGACCGGAAACCCGCCGCGCTCGACGAAGGCGCGCGCGCTGACCTTGTCGCCCATGCGCTCGATGACCTCGGGCGCGGGGCCGACGAAGACCAGCCCGGCCGCGCCGCAGGCGCGCGCGAAGCCGGCGTTCTCGGACAGGAAGCCGTAGCCCGGATGCAGCGCACCGGCGCCGCAGCGCCGCGCGGCCGCGACGATCTGCGCCGCGTCGAGGTAAGCCGCGACCGGCGTGGCGCCGACGATCTCGAGTGCCTCGTCGGCGGCACGCACCGCGGGCGAGCCGGCGTCGATCGCGTGGTGCACGACGACGGCGCGCAGGCCCAGCCGCTGCACGGTGCGCACGATGCGCCGCGCGATCTCGCCGCGGTTGGCGATCAGCACGGTCTCGAAAGGCCACTCGGCAGGCACGCTCGCTCCGGTTCGACGGGCAGGTCGCCCGATCCGGGTCATTATTGAGTGAGGCTCAGGAACCGTCATGATCGTTTCTCCTCATGCGCACCGATCCCCAAGAGCCGTATGGTGGTGAGGCAAACTCAACTGGCACCCCATGTCGGCACCTTCCTCGCCTGTCGCCGCGCGTTCGGCCGCGCAGATCTTCAGCGGCCTGTCCGACGAGGAGTCGTTCCTGCTCGGCGCGGCGGACCGCTTCGCGCGCGCCGAGCTGTACCCGCTCGCGCAGCGCATGGACGACGAGGAATGGTGGCCGCCGGGCGCGTTCGCGACGATCGGCGCGAACGGCTATTTCGGCATCACCGCGCCCGAGGCGCTGGGCGGGTCGGGCGCCGACCTGTTCACCAGCGGCTTGGTGCTGCAGGCCTTCGCGCGCTGGAACCACGCGCTCGCGCTGAGCTGGGTCGCGCACGAGAACCTGTGCCTGCACAACCTGCTGCGCAATGCCGACGCCGCGCAGCAGGCGCGCTACGTGCCGCTGCTGGCCAGCGGCAAGGCGGTCGGCGCGCTCGGGCTGACCGAGCCCGGCGCGGGGTCCGATGCGCTCGGCTCGATGCGCACGACGGCCGTGCGCGACGGCGATCATTACGTGCTCAACGGCAACAAGCTCTACATCACCAACGGCGCGGTCGCCGACGTGCTGCTGGTCTACGCCAAGACCGACAAGGCGCGCGGCACGCAGGGCATCTCGGCCTTCATCGTCGACAAGGACGCGCCGGGCTTCCAGGTCGCGCAGAAGCTGCGCAAGATGGGCTTTCGCGGCAGCCAGACCGCCGAGCTGGTGTTCGACAACTGCCGCGTGCCGGCGGCGAATCTCGTCGGCGGCGAGAACGCCGGCGTCAAGGTCGTGATGAGCGGGCTCGACCTCGAGCGCGCGATGATCGCGCCGCTGTGTCTGGGCATCGCCGAGCGCGCGCTCGAGCTGAGCCTGGACTACGCCCGCACCCGCCGGCAGTTCGGCCAGCCGATCGCCAGCTTCCAGATGATCCAGGACAAGCTCGCGCAGATGTACGTGGCGGTCGAGGCGATGCGCCTGTTCACCTACCAGGCGCTGCGCGCGGCGAGCGCGCTCGAGCACGGCGAGGTGGGTCGCGGCGAGATCCACAAGCTGAGCGCCGCGTCGGTGATGTTCGCGGCGGACACGATGAACGCGGTGCTCGACCACGCGGTGCAGATCCACGGCGGCAGCGGCTACATCTGGGAGTCGGAGGTGAACCGGCTGTACCGCGCGATCAAGCTGCTCGAGATCGGTGCCGGCACGACCGAGGTGCGCAAGATCATCATCAGCGCAGAGATGCTGCGCGGCTGATCGCGATGAGCCGCCCCGACGCCACCGACACCTCGATCGAGCGCGCGCTGTGGGCCGAGCCGACGGTGTACCGCGCCGGGCTGTTCGACGGCTGCAACGTGCTGGTCTCGGGCGGCGGCACCGGCATCGGCCGCGCGACCGCGCTGCTGTTCGCGCGCCTGGGCGCGCAGGTGATCGTCTGCGGCCGCACGCTGGCCAAGCTCGAGCGGGTGGCGGCGTTCGCGCGGGCGCAGGGCGCGCGCGTGCTGCCGATCGCCGCCAACGTGCGCGAGCCGGCCGAGGTGGCGGCGCTGTACGCGCGCGTCAAGGCCGAGTGCGGCACGCTGACGGCGGTGGTCAACAACGCCGGCGGGCAGTTTCCGCAGGCGGCGATCGACTTCTCGGTGAAGGGCTGGAACGCCGTCGTCGACACGAACCTGAACGGCAGCTGGCACATGATGCAGGCCGCCGCGCGTCACTGGCGCGATGCCGGCGCGCCGGGCGCGATCGTCAACGTGATCGCGGTGGTCGACCGCGGCATGCCCGGCATCGCGCACTCGATGGCGGCGCGCGCCGGCGTGATCGGCGTGACCCGCACCGTCGCGGTCGAATGGGCGCCGCTGGGTGTGCGCGTCAACTGCCTCGCGCCCGGGCTGACGGCGAGCGAGGGCCTGGACGTCTACCCGCCCGAGGCGCAGCGCGAATTCCACCGCGCCAACCCGCTGCGCCGCCGCGGCACGCTGCGCGAGATCGCCGAGGCCGCGGTCTTCCTCGCCGGCCCCGCGGCCAGCTTCATGACCGGCGAGGTGATGACGGTCGACGGCGGCGGGCGCCTGTGGGGCGAGATGTGGACCGCGGGCCGACCCGAGTACTTCTCCGAAGGCCCGCCCGGCTGAGAAGCGGGATCATCGGCGCTTCGCAGACGCATCAACACAGCGGCCCGGTCCGGGCCGCAGGAGACCGCTCATGTACGTCGGCAACCGCCATGCCCAGCATCCCGACCGCGCCGCCTTCATCATGGCCGGCAGCGGCGAGACCGTGAGCTATGCCGAACTCGAAGCGCGCAGCAACCGCCTGGCCCACCTGCTGCGTGCCGAGGGCCTGCGGCGCCTCGACCACTACGCGATCTTCATGGAGAACAACAACCGCTACCTCGAGTGCAACGGCGCGGGCGAGCGCGCGGGGCTGTACTACACCTGCATCAACTCGTTCCTCACCGCCGAGGAGCTGGCCTACATCGTCGAGAACAGCGAGTCGCAGCTGCTGATCACGTCGATCGCCAAGTTGCCGATCGCCCGCGCCGCGCTCGCGCACTGCCCGCGCGTGAGGCGGTGCCTGGTGGTCGACGGCGGCGAGGCGGTACGCGCGCTGGGCGATCCGCGCTGGGTCGACTTCGCCGAGGCCGTCGCGCGCTTTCCCGAGACGCCGATCGCCGACGAGAGCCTGGGCACCGCGATGCTCTACTCGTCGGGCACCACGGGCCGGCCCAAGGGCATCCTGCGGCCGCTGCCCGAGAACCCGCCGGCGCAGCCGCTGCCGCTGTTCGGCTTCCTGAACAAGCTGTGGCAGTGCCGCGAGGGCATGATCTACCTGTCGCCGGCGCCGCTGTACCACTCGGCGCCGCAGGCCAACGTCGCGCTGGCGATCCGCAATGGCGGCACGGTCGTGATCATGGAGCACTTCGATCCCGAGCCGTACCTGGCGCTGGTCGAGAAGTACCGCGTCACCCACACCCAGCTCGTGCCGACGATGTTCAGCCGCATGCTGAAGCTGCCGGCCGAGGTGCGCCGGCGCCACGACCTGTCGTCGCTGCAGATCGCGGTGCACGCGGCCGCGCCGTGCCCGGCGCAGGTCAAGGAGCAGATGATCGAGTGGTGGGGGCCGATCGTCCACGAGTACTACGGCGCCACCGAGGCGATGGGATTCACCGCCTGCGACAGCGCCGAGTGGCTCGCGCACCGCGGCACCGTCGGGCGGGTGCTGATGGGCGAACTGCATGTGCTCGACGAGGCGATGCAGCCCGCGCCGAAGGGCCAGCCCGGCGAGCTGTGGTTCAAGACCGCCAACCCCTTCGTCTACTTCAACGATCCGCAGCGCACCCAGGCTACGCGCTCCGCCGACGGCACGATGAGCACGGTCGGCGATGTCGGCTACGTCGACGACGACGGCTTCCTGTACCTGACCGACCGGTCCACCTTCATGATCATCTCGGGCGGCGTCAACATCTACCCGCAGGAGTGCGAGAACCTGCTGATCACGCACCCGCAGGTCGCCGACGCCGCGGTGTTCGGCGTGCCCAACGAGGACCTCGGCGAGGAGGTCAAGGCGGTCGTGCAGCCGATGCCCGGCGTGGTCGCGGACGACGCGTTCGCGCGGTCGCTGATCGCGTTCTGCGCCGAGCACCTGGCGCACATGAAATGCCCGCGCTCGATCGACTTCACCGACGCACTGCCGCGGCTGCCCACCGGCAAGCTCTACAAGCGGCCGCTGCGCGACCGTTACTGGCAGGGCCACGGCGGCAGCCGGATCGTCTGAGCGCGCAGCCGGCGCGTCGGTCGATGCGGCTAGACTGATGGCGCGCGCCTCGCGGCGACGCGACGCCTTCACCCGCCGCACCCATGCAAAACATTTCGCTGATCCCCTGGCATTCGATGTTCATGGGCGTCGCCCTGCTCGCGGCGGCGCGTTCCAAGGACGCGCGCAAGCGCAATGGCGCGTGCATCGCCAGCGCCGACAACAAGATCCTCGGCGTCGGCTACAACGGCCTGCCGCGCGGCTGCGACGACGACGACCCGTCCTACTGGGCCGACATCGACAGCGACCCGCTGCAGTCGCGCCACAGCTACATCGTTCACGCCGAGGTCAACGCGATCCTGAACTGCGTGGTGCTGCCGCTGCGGGGCAGCACCATCTACGCCACCCAGTTCCCGTGTCCGCGCTGCGTGCAGTCGATCATCCAGGTCGGCATCGCGCGGGTCGTGTACCTTGAGAAGAAGTCGCACCAGGTCGCGCTGAACGGCGCGGCCGACAAGATGCTCGCCGACGCCGGCGTCGCGGTGCTGTCGCTGGACGAACTCGAGACCGCCTCGGCGCAGTGGTGCGACCGGCTCGACGACTTCATCCGCGACACCGGGCCGGTCGTGCACGGGTCGCCCGGCCGCCTCGGCAGCGCCGGCGCAGACTGACGGCGTGCGCCGACACGATCACGGCGCGCGCGCCGACATGGTCGTGTGCGCGTGACGCGGGGTGCCCGCGCTACCATCGGTTCACGCCGCTGCGGGTCGCATCGACCCGGCACGCGCAGGCGGCGAAGGAGCAGGCAATGAGGATGGACGGCCAGGAAGAGAGTTCGAACGTCGAGGACGCGCGCGGCTCGGGCGGCGGTGGCGGCTTTCGTTTCGGCGGCGGCGGCATCGGCATAGGCAGCGTCGCGATCGCGCTGATTGCGGGCTGGATCTTCGGCATCAACCCGCTGACCGTGCTGGGCCTGTTGAGCGGCGGCGGCGGCGCGCCCGTGCAGCAGACGGCGCCGGGTCCGGCGCATGCGCCGCCGGCTGGCGATGCGCAGGCGAAGTTCGTCTCGCAGGTGCTGCGCAGCACCGAGGTCGTCTGGACCGACGTGTTCCGCGAGGCCGGCCAGGCCTACCAGCCGCCGAAGCTGCGCCTGTTCAGCGGCAGCGAACCCACCGCCTGCGGGCGCGGCGACGCCGCGATGGGCCCGTTCTATTGCCCGGGCGACCGCAAGGTCTACCTGGACATGAGCTTCTTCAACGTGATGTCGCAGCGGCTGGGCGCGCCGGGCCAGTTCGCGCAGGCCTATGTAGTCGCGCACGAGGTCGGCCACCACGTGCAGAACCTGCTGGGCATCACCGGCAAGGTCGACGCGATGCGCGAACGCGGCACCGAGGCCCAGGCGAACGCGATGAGCGTGCGCGTCGAGTTGCAGGCCGACTGCTTCGCCGGCGTCTGGGCCAAGCGCTCGCAGGCCGAGCAGGGCTGGCGTCTCGAGCAGGGCGACATCGAGACCGCGCTGAACGCCGCCTCGCAGATCGGCGACGACACGCTGCAGCGCAAGTCGCGCGGCACCGTCGTGCCCGAGAGCTTCACGCACGGCACCAGTGCGCAGCGGGTGGGCTGGTTCAAGCGCGGCTTCGAGTCGGGCAGCACCGACAACTGCAACACCTTCGAGTCGCGCCCA
>JAYSLR010000489.1:0-6240 GCA_043725365.1 Rhizobacter sp.
AAGATCGTGCCCTGGTTCTTCACGATGATCGACTCGTCGCTCATCGCCGGCATGTAGGCGCCGCCGGCCGTGCACGAGCCCATCACGACCGCGATCTGCGGGATGCCCTGGGCACTCATGTTCGCCTGGTTGAAGAAGATCCGGCCGAAGTGCTCGCGATCCGGGAACACGTCGTCCTGGTTCGGCAGGTTCGCGCCGCCGCTGTCGACCAGGTAGATGCACGGCAGCCGGTTCTGCAGCGCGATCTCCTGCGCGCGCAGGTGCTTCTTCACCGTCATCGGGTAGTAGGTGCCGCCCTTCACGGTCGCGTCGTTGCAGACGACCATGCAGTCGACGCCGCTGACGCGGCCGATGCCGGCGATCAGGCCGGCGCCCGGCGCGTCGTTCTTGTACATGTCGAGCGCCGCGAGCGGGCCGACCTCGAGGAACGGCGTGTCCGGGTCGAGCAGCATCTCGACGCGGTCGCGCGGCAGCAGCTTGCCGCGTGCGACGTGCTTGGCGCGCGGCGCCTCGCCGCCGCCCAGCGCGACCTGCGCGAGCTTCGCGTTCAGGTCGTCGACCAGCGCGCGCATCGCCGCCGCATTGGCCTTGAAGTCGTCGGAGCGGGGGCTGAGCTTGGAGGCGAGTGCGGGCATGCGGGCTTTCGTGGCGCCGGCGGCGCCGAAGGTGCGCAGTTGACGTATACGTCAATTGTAGGGGTCGCGCGTGCGGCGCGGAAACCGAGCGGTTAGAACGGGCCCTTGTCGAGCCAGCGCTCGATCATCGCGCGTCGGTCGTTGCCCCAGAACGGCTCGCCGTCGATGATGAAGAACGGCGCGCCGAACACGCCGAGCGCGATCGCCGCGTCGTTCGCGGCCTTCAGCGCGGCCTTCCACCGCGGGTCGTTGCAGACGTCCTGGGCCTGCGAGCCGTCGAGGCCGAACTCGACCGCGAGTGCGCGCAGGGCCGCCGCATCGCTGAGGTCGACGCCGCGCGCGAACAGCGCGCGCAGCGCATGCCGGGCCCAGTCGGGCGCGCGCCGCGGGTCGTCGGCATCGAGCCACCAGAAGATGCGCGCGGCGTTCTGCGTCGCGATCGGGAACTTCTCGGGGATCTTCAGCGGCACGCCGGCGAAACGCGCCGAGCGCTCGAAGTCGAGCATCGTGTACTCGCGCTTCAGCGGGTACGACACCGGGCTCTTGATCTCGGTGACCTGGAAGGTCGCGCCGAGCAGGATCGCGCGCCAGTTCACGACGCGAGCGTGGCGCGCCGCGAGCGCCTCGATCCATTCGGAGGCGATGTACGAGTACGGCGACGAGAAGTCGAAGTAGAAATCGATCGCGCGGTGCGGAGCGTTCATGCGGGCAAGGCTACTGCGAAGCAGGCGGCCCGGGTTCGGCACTTTCCCGAAGCGCCGGCGCGTCGGGGTACAGGCGCTGCAGCGCATCGGCCACCGCGCCCGCGACGATCGGCTGCAGCGCCGCGGCCACCAGCGCCTCGCTCGCGGCCGCGCCAGCGCGGTCGGTCGCGCGCGCATCACGCTCGTGCCAGAGCCGCGCCAGCGCCGCGCGCCGCGGGGCGAGCGCGCTCTGCACGACACCGCGCCAGTGCGGCGGCGATTCGCCCTGCGACCACTCGCCGCGACCGCGGCCGAAGTGCGCGACGGCCAGGTAGCGCAGCAGCGCGGCCTCGAGCAGCTGGTCCAGCGCCTCGGCATTCCAGGCGACGTGCGAACGCTCGGTGCCGCGAACGAGGTTCACGCAGCGCGCCAGGCCTGCCGCGCCGAGCGCGCCGATCAGGCCGCCGGCGAGCAGGCCGCCGCCGAGCGTCAGGCCGCCGCTCAGCAGGTCGGCCTTCAGCCCGACCAGCGCGCCGCTGACCATGCCGCCCCACAGCGCCGCCTTGCCTTCGTCCAGGCGCAGCCGGGTCTCGAAATGCGTCGCCAGGCGCGTCAGGATCTCGCCCTGCACGCGGCCCTCGAGCCCGTGCAGCGCGATCAATTCGGCGGTGTTCGCGCGGACTTCGGCATCGAGCCGCTCGGCGAGTGCCTGCTGCGCGAGCGCGTTCGGCGTGCGCTCGGTCTCGGGCCGCCCGAGCGCGCTGCCGACGGCGCCGCCGACCACGCTGCCGGCCTGGCGCAGCCGCGCGACCAGCGTGCGCGGGTCCGGCACCTCTTCGGTGGCACCGGCCAGCCGCGCGAGGCTGGCGGCGATCGAGCGCATCGACGCGTCGAAGGTCCGGCGGCGCTGCACCTGCCAGGCCGCGCGCAGCCGCCCCATCAGCGCGTGGCGCTCGCCGGCCAGCGCCGCCTCGACGAGCTGCAGCAGGCGGCCTTCCTGCACCCAGCAGCGCGCGAACGCGTCCAGCGGCAGCACCGCCTTGACGTGCGCGTGCGCGGCGAGGTGGCTGCGCCAGCGCTCGAGCTCGGCCGCCTCGAGCGCGCGCTCGCGCGGCGCGCCGAGCTGGTTCAGCAGCACGATCACCGGCTTGGCGATCCAGCCCAGCATCTCCATCTCGGGGGCGACGTAGCCGGCGGCCTCGGGCGACTCGGCGGCGTTGACGAGGTAGAGCATCACGTCGGCCTCGGCGCGCACGTTGCGCATCGCCTGCTGGCTGGCCCAGAACGCGCGGTCGCGCCAGCGGTCCCAGACCTCGGCGACGAACCCGACGATCGGGTTGTCGCTGCCGCGCAGCCGCTTCACGAGCCGCGCACTGTCGCCGAATCCCGGCGTGTCCCACAGCAGCAAGCGCTCGCCGGCGGGTGTCTCGAGCAGGGTGAACACGTCGGCGAACTCGGTCACGTGCGGCGCGTCGCGCACCGTGCCGACATCGCGGCCGAGCAAGGTGCGCGCGAGCGTGGTCTTGCCGGCGTTGGTGTGCGACACCAGACTGAGCGCGATGCTGTTGGGCGCGCTCATGCATCGCCCCTGGCGACCGGTCTGCGCATCGCCAGCTCCAGCGCGCGCGGCGCCGCGGCGATGTCGGGCGCGGCCAGGTCGACGAACACCGGCAGCGTGCCCAGGCGTTCGCCGAACGCGCACCACGCGTCGCGGCGCTGCGCCAGGCGCGCCGAGTCGGTGCCGAAGCGCTCGCGAAAGCCCGCCTCGTCGACGAGCAGGATCGTCGCGGCGCCGGCCGGCGCGCCACGCGCGAGCCGCAGCGCGAAGCGGCCCTGGCTCTCGGCCTCGGGCGTGGCCGCGAGGTCGAACAGCGCGATCGCCAGCGTCGTGCCGGGCATCGGCACGGTCAGCGCCGCCGCGTCGTCCTCGGCACCGAACGCGGTCGTCGGCAGCACGCGCAGCTCCATGCCGTCGCCGAGCGCCGGCGCGAGCAGGGCCTGCAGGCCGAGCACGGCCTGCGGCAGCGGCGTGCTCGCGTACGGCAGCACCGCGACCTGCGGCACGTCGCCGCGCCGCTGGCGCGCCAGGCGCTCGAAGTACGGGTCGTTCGCCGGCAGCACGAAACGCCGCGCCAGCCACTGCGCTCGCAGCGCCGCCGCGAGCGCGAGCGCGCTGCGCGGCAGCACGACGAACAGCGCCAGCGTCAGCGCGAGCAGGTGGATCCACGGCGCCGCCGGCGCGCCCGCCGCGGCCGCGCCGTGCACCGCGCGCATCGCCTCGAACGCCGCCGCGTCCGGCAGCGCGATGCCCGACAGCGCGACCGCCGGCGCGAGCAGCAGCGCCAGCGCATCGTGGGCGGTGGCGGCGCCGAGGAAGGTGCTTTCCCAGGCGACGCGGTAGTCGAGCACCAGCCCGCGCAGGTACAGCCCGGCGATCAGGCCGAGCGCGAGCGCCGCGGAGGCGGCGTGCAGCAGCGTCGTCGCGCGCGCCCCTGAGAGCGGTGCGCTGCGCCGCAGCCACAGCGCCGCAAAGGCCTGCAGTGCGCGGGCGCTGCCGCCGGCGGCCGCGCCCGCGCCGGGCATGCGACGGCCGAGGCGCAGTGCGCGCTGCGCGAGCCGCTGCAGCGTGCCGGGCCGGCTCGGGCGCAGCAGCAGCCGCGCCAGCGTGTGGCCGAGCAGCAGCGCGTAGACGAGCGCGTTCCAGGCCAGCACCGCCCACAACGGCGGCGCGAGCAGGTTGATGTGCTGGCTGCTGCCGATGCTGTCGGCGAGCAGGCCGAGCAGCCCGGCGCCGAACGCGACCCAGCCGATCCAGCGCCATTCCCACAGGCGCCGCGCAAGCCAGGCCGCGGCCGCCGGTTCGCGCGGCGCGAGGCGCTGCATCGCGTGGTGGGCACGGCGCACGACGAACGCCTCGGCGCTCGCCGGTGCGTCCTGCAGTGCGAGGCGCGTCGCCCAGGCGCGGTCGTCGTCGCCCCAGTTCGCCGGGCTCGGCTGGGCCGACTCGAAGGCCTGCAGCAGCGTGACGGCGCGCGCGCTGTCCTCGTTCATCGACGGCGGCGCGCGCTCACGCGCCCAGCTGCTGCGCGAGCTCGACGAAGTCGGCCGCGACGAGGTCGAAGCGGTCGTCGGGCAGCGCGTCGGGCGGCGCTGCGCCGGTCGGGTTCGCGCCGTACTCGAGCGGGCGGCGCACCAGCGCGGTCGGCAGGCCGGCGCGCTGCGCACCGCGCAGGTCGCTCGGGTGCGCCGCGACCATCAGCAGTTCGCCGCGCTCGACACCGAGCAGCGCCGCCGCGCCCTGGTAGACCTCGGGATCGGGCTTGTAGTGGCGCATGATCTCGGCCGAGAGCACGCAGTCCCACGGCAAGCCGGCTCGCTTGGCCATGTTGACGAGCAGGGCGATGTTGCCGTTCGACAGCGTCGAGATCACGAAGCGCGCCTTCAGCCGCGCGAGGCCCGCGACCGCATCGGGCCAGGGCTCGAGGCGGTGCCAGACGCGGTTCAGGTGTTCGCGCTCGGGCTCGGTCAGGCCCTCCAGGCCGAAGCGCGGGATCAGCCCGTCGAGGATGTTGCGGTGCAGGCCGTCGACATTCGTCCACGCGATCTCGCCGCTGCGCGCGCGCTGCATCGCCGGCTGGTAGCCGGCGCGCCAGGCGTCGGCGAATGCGGGCCAGTCGACGCGCCAGCCCTTCGCGGCGCCCAGCGCCTGCCCTTCGCGAATGATGGAAGCACGCCAGTCGACGACCGTGCCGAACACGTCGAACACGAGGGCGCGAAGGGTGCGGGGGTCGAAGTCGCTCATCGTCGGGTCTCGTTTCGCTGCCGATGTGGGAAACGGAGAATACCTGTGTCGCGGCTTTGTCCGACGCCGCGGCGTGCGGGGCGCTCCTAGGATCGACGTGCTAAGGATCCCAGGAGCGAGACCATGAACCTGCACACCACCTCACGACGCGGAGCCCTGATGGCCCTGACCCTGGTGCTGGCCCCGTTCGCGATGGCGCAGCGGCCCGATCGCGACGAGGGCCGGTTCCGGATCCTGCAGGCGCGCTACGGCACGGCGCGGCGCAACGTCGACGTGACGCGCCGCCTGCAGGAGCTGGCGCGCACCGACCAGAACTTCCGGATCAGCAACGACACCTTCGGCGTCGACCCGGACGAAGGCCACGCCAAGACGGTCCGCATCTTCGCGCGCGCGCCGGACGGCCGCACCCGCACCTTCGAGTACGCCGAGGGCGATGTCATCGACGGCGCGCGCTTCATCGGCTGGAGCCAGGGCCGCTTCGGCCAGCCCGGCTACCGCGGCGAGTGGCGGCGTGACGAGCGATCCGACGCCGACCGCGCCGATCGTGGCGATCGTGGCGAGTTCCGGATCCAGCAGGCGCTGTACGGCACCGCCCGGCGCCATGTCGACGTGACGCCGCGGCTGCGTGAGCTGGCCCGCGCCGACCAGAGCTTCCGCCTCGGCAACGACACCTTCGGCGTCGATCCGGACCAGGGCACCCGCAAGACGCTGCGCATCTTTGCGCGCGGCCCGGACGGCCGGACCCGCACGTTCGAATACCTCGAAGGCAGCATCGTCGACGGCAGCCGCTTCACCGGCTGGGGCGCGGGCAACTGGGGCCAGGACGGGCGGCGCGGCGGCTGGGGCGATGCGCGGCCGCGCTGAGGCGGCGCAGCGTCAGCGCGATCCGGCCGTCGCGGCCTTGTCCGCACCGAGCTCGACCACGTTGGGCGCGCCGTGCGGCGCTTCCGCCTTGAGCATCTGCCCGCGCACCGCCGCGCCCACGTCCATCTGCAGGTGCTCGTAGCGGATCGTGCCGCTGACGCAGGCGTTCGACTGCAGTTCGAGCAGGTGCTCGACCTCCAGGTCGCCGACGACCGTGCCGTTGATCACCGCGTCGCCGCAGACCACGCTGCCTTCG
>JAYSLR010000490.1:0-2671 GCA_043725365.1 Rhizobacter sp.
CCGCTCGCACCCCAGAACACCGCCGGAAAACCCCAGGCCTGACTCACCGCCCCGCCCGGGAACAGGACAACACAAGGAAGGAAGCCAGATGCGCAAGCCGTGGCTGGTGGGCGGGGGGATCGCGATCATCGTCGCGCTCGTCGCCGTCGGAGTCGTGTCGCGTGCCAAGAGCAGCGACGCCTCCAAGGACAAGAAGCCCGAGGTGACGCTGGAGTTCACGCCTGCCGAGGTCGTCAGGCCGGTGCTGGCGGCCATGCCCGAGCAGATCGAGTTCTCCGGTCCGCTGATGGCGCCGCGCACCGCGGTTGTTCGAGCCAAGGTGGCCGGCACGCTGCTGAGCCTGTCGGTGGCCGAGGGCAGCCGCGTCAAGGCCGGGGAGTCGCTCGGCACGATCGATTTGTCGGACCTGCAGAGCCGCGCCGCTGAGCGCGCCGCCGGGGTCGATTCGGCGAAGGCACGCCTGGCCGAGGCCGAGCGCATCCACCAGTCGAACATCGACCTGGCGAACCAGAAGTTCATCTCGGCGAACGCGCTCGAGAGCTCGCGCGCCGCGCTCGAATCGGCGCGCGCGCAGCTCAAGTCGGCGCAGGCGCAGCTCGCGACCTCGACGCTGGGCATCCGCGAGGCGGCGCTGGTGGCGCCGATCAGCGGCGTGGTCGGGCGGCGCAACGTCGTGCCCGGCGAGAAGGTCAGCGCCGAGCAGGAGCTGATGACGGTGGTCGACCTGACGGAACTCGAGCTCGGCGGCGTGGTCGGCACGCACCAGGTCTCGATGCTGCGGCCGGGGCAGCAGCTGGCGGTGCGCGTCGAAGGTGCGAGCACCCCGGTCGAAGGGCGCATCGACCGGATCTCGCCGACGGCCGAGGCCGGCACGCGCGGCATTCGCGTGGTCGTGCGGCTGTCGAACCCGGGCGAGGTGTTTCGCGCCGGCCAGTACGCGAGTGCGCTGGTGACGCTGGACGATCCAGCGCAGCGTCTGACGGTGCCGTCCGCCGCGGTGGGCCAGTCGTCGGGGCAGGACTTCGTCTGGACGGTCGAGAAGGGCGCGCTGGTGCGGCGCCTGGTGATCACCGGCCGGCGCGACGAGGTCAACAACCGCGTCGAGGTGATGCAGGGCCTGAAGCCCGAGAACCAGGTGGTGGCGGCGCGTTTCGACACGCTGAAGGAAGGCGCGCCGGCGCGCGTCGTCGCCAAGGGCGCCGGTTCGGGCACGCCGGCGGCCAGCGCGAGCGCCGCGTCGGCGAAGGCGAGCTGACATGTGGTTCACCCGCGTTTCGATCAACAACCCCGTCTTCGCGACGATGATCATGGCCGCGCTGTGCGTGCTCGGCCTGTTCTCGTACGCCCAGCTGCGCGTCGAGCGGCTGCCCGACATCTCGCCGCCGGTCGTGTTCGTCAGCATCAGCTATCCGGGCGCGTCGCCGGAGGCGATCGAGACCGAACTGACACGGCCGATCGAGCTCGGTCTGAACGGCATCGCCGGCGTCAAGATGATCCGCTCGAACAGCGTCGAGGGGCGCAGCGAGACGGTCGTCGAATTCCAGCTCAGCGCCGACATGACCCGCGCGGTGCAGGACGTGCGCGACAAGGTCTCGGCGCTGCAGCCGGCGTTCCCGCGCGATGCGAAGGCGCCGTACATCTCGCGCTTCGACGGCGACAACGCGCAGCCCACCGTGAACCTGGCGCTGATCGCGCCCGACCGCAGCGCGCGCGAGCTGTCGCTGCTGGCGGACCAGGTCGTGCGCAAGCGACTCGAGCGTGTCGCCGGCGTGGCGCGCGTCGACGTCGGCGGCATGACGACGCGCCAGGTGCGCGTCGACCTCGACCCGCAGCGCCTGCGCGCCTACCAGCTGACGCCGGCGGACGTGTCGGCCGCGCTGCAGAAGGTCAACGCCGACGTGCCGGTCGGGCTGCTCAGCAACGCGAACGAAGAGGCGCTGGTGCGCGTCGAAGGCCGGGTGCGCGACGCCAAGGGCTTCGCCGACCTCGTGATCGCGAACCGCGGCGACCTGGTGGTGCGGCTCGGCGACCTGGGCGAACTCGTCGAGCGCGAGCGCGAGCCGGATTCGATCGCGCGTGTCGACGGCGTGCCGTCGATCGCGTTCTTCGTCTACAAGCAGCAGGACGCCAACATTGTCGAGACCGGCGACGGCATCAAGGCCGCGACCGAGGAGCTGCGCCAGTCGCTGCCACCGGGCGTGGAGCTGCGCCTGGTGTATGCCGACAGCGACTGGGTCAAGGATTCGCTGACCGGCGTGAAGCGCACGCTGATCGAGGGCGCGCTGCTGACGATCGCGATCGTGTTCCTGTTCCTGCACAGCTGGCGCAGCACCATCATCACGGGCCTGACCCTGCCGATCGCGGTGATCTCGGCCTTCATCGCGGTCTACGCATTCGGCTTCACGCTGAACTTCATGACGATGATGGCGCTGAGCCTGTGCATCGGGTTGCTGATCGACGACGCGATCGTGGTGCGCGAAAACATCGTGCGCCACGTGCACATGGGCAAGCCGCACATGATTGCCGCACGCGAAGGCACCGACGAGATCGGCCTGGCGGTGATGGCGACGACCTTCGCGATCTGCGCGGTGTTCGTGCCGGTGGCGTTCATGAAGGGCATCATCGGCAAGTTCTTCTTCCCGTTCGGCATCACGGTGGCGGTGGCGGTGCT
>JAYSLR010000491.1:0-2499 GCA_043725365.1 Rhizobacter sp.
CAGCGCGCTTCGTGATCTGACTCGCCGCCGTTTGTCTGAACGCAGCGAACGCAGTGAGCGAAGTGAGTTTGGCGGCGCGACCCCGAGACGAGCATCGCAGTGCAGTCGATGCGCAGCATCGACCGCCGCCGCATGAGCCCACGCCGGGTACCGCCTGCCGCGACGCGCCAGGCCCGCGAGTGAACGTGCGCGACCAGCACTCATCATCTCAAACCTCCTGCACCGACAACACCCGCTCGGTCACGCCCGCTGCACCCGTCTCGTAGACGACCTGCGCCTTCATCGCCACGCTGCGCTGCCCGCCGTAGATCGCGTCGATGACCGGCGCGTAGCGTTCCTCGACGACATTGCGGCGCAGCTTGCGGGTGCGCGTGATCTCGCCGTCGTCGGCATCGAACTCCTTGTGCAGGCTGACGAAGTGCTTCAGCTTCAGCGCGTCGGGCAGCGTGGCGTTGACGCGCGCCACCGCCTGTGCGACGAGGGCGATCACCTCGGGCTTCTGCGACAGGTCGGCGTACGACATGTACGAGATGCCGCGCATCTCGGCCCAGTGGCCGACCGGCTCCTTGTCGATGCAGACGATCGCGGCCAGGCGCTCGCGGCCCTTGCCCAGCACCGCGACGTCCTTGATCCAGGGGCTGAACTTCAGGCGGTTCTCGATGTAGTTCGGGATGTAGCGCTCGCCCTGCGCGGTGTGCACCACCTCCGCCAGGCGGCCGAGCACGACGAGGTGGCCGTCGGGCTCGACATAGCCGGCGTCGCCGGTGTGCAGCCAGCCGTCCTCGAGCGCGGCGCGCGTCGCCTCCTCGTTGTTCCAGTAGCCGGCGAAGGTGCTGCCCGAGCGCGTCAGGATCTCGCCGCCCTCGGCGATGCGCAGCTCCACGCCCGGCAGCGGCCGGCCGACGGTGTGCAGCCGGACCTCGCCTTCCTCCTGCATCGCGTTGAAGGCGCTGTTCTCGGTCTGGCCATAGAGCTGGCGCAGCTGCACGCCGAGCGCGCGGTAGAAGACGAAGGTGTCCTCGCCGATCGCCTCGCCGCCGGTGAAGGCATGGCGCAGCCGGGTCAGGCCGAGCTGGTCCTTGATCGGGCCGTAGACGAGCCACTCGCCGAGCGGCCGCAGCAGCCGCTGCCAGCGCGTCGGCGTGCCGCCCTCGAGCTTGCTGCGCTCGCTGCCCAGCGCGATCGCCATGAAGCGGTCGTAGACCCACTTCTTCAGGCGCGTCGAGTCTTCCATGCGCACCTGCACCGTCGTCAGCAGGTTGTCCCAGCTGCGCGGCGCGGCGAGGTAGAACGTGGGCGCGATCTCGCGCAGGTTGTGCAGCGCGGTCTCGGGCCGCTCGGGGATGTTGATCGTGAACGCGAGCGCGATGCCCGCGCCGATCGTGAACGAGAAATCGCCGATCCAGGCCATCGGCAGGTAGGCCAGCACCTCCTCGCCGAAATCGAAGGCGTGCGCGCGGTGCGCGTTGGCCACGCCGGCGAGGATGTTGCGGTGGCTCAGCACCACGCCCTTCGCGCGCCCGGTGGTGCCCGACGAATGGATGAACACCGCCGGGTCGTCCGGCTGTGCGCGTTGCAGCAGCGCGTCGCGCAGCCCCGGCTCCTGCTGCAGGCGCTGCGCGCCGCGCTGCTGCAGGGCCTGCCAGGAGATCAGCCCCGGATCGGGATACGCGGCCAGGCCGCGCGGATCGTCGTAGACGATGTGCGCGATCGACGGGCAGCTCTCGCGCAGGTCGAGGATCTTGTCGACCTGCTCCTGGTCCTCGGCGAGCACGAAGCGCACGTTCGAGGCCTGGATCACGTGACGCACCTCGTCGGGCGCCGCGTCGGGGTAGACCGGCATCGGGTGGCCGACCAGCACGCCGGCGGCGACGAGGCCGGTGTACAGGTGCGGGCGGTTGTCGCCGAGCACCAGCAGCGCGTCGGCGCGCGCGAAGCCGAGCGATTCGAGGCCGGCGGCGCAGGCCAGCGTCGCCTCCAGCCACTCGGGCCAGCGCGTCTGCTGCCAGATGCCGCGGTCCTTCTCGCGCAGCGCGACGCGCCCGGGCAGCGCGCGCGCGTTGGCCGCCAGCAGGCGCACGAGCGTGGTCTCGCTCGAGAAGTCCCAGGGGCCGGCGCCGCGCCGGTCGTCAGGCGGCGCCATGCGCCCCCCCGATGTAGGCCTTGATGACGCGCGGGTCCTTGACGACCTCGCGCGGAATGCCGGTCTCGATCATCTCGCCGTAGCTGAGCACCAGCATGCGGTCGCAGATGCCGGTGATGATGTCCATGTGGTGCTCGATCAGCAGCACCGTGACGCCGCGCTCGTCGCGCGCGTCGAGGACGAAGCGCGCCATGTACTCCTTCTCCTCCTGGTTCATGCCAGCCATCGGCTCGTCCAGGATCAGGAAGCGCGGCTCCGCGACCAGCGCGCGCGCCAGCTCGACGCGCTTCTTCAGCCCGATCGGGATCACGTCGACGAGCTCGTCGCGCACGCCCTGCAGCTGCAGGAAGTCGATC
>JAYSLR010000492.1:0-2245 GCA_043725365.1 Rhizobacter sp.
TCGATCGCCGCACTGCCGAACAACGAACTGAGACTGTGAAGCATGCACGGATTGTAGGCACGGCGACATGGCACCCCCTCGAGTCCGGCGGCCGGCTCGCGTGCGTTTTTGATGGAGAATGCCCCGGCACGTTGCCGAACCGGTCGTGCGGGGCATGCGTCGTGCTTGCGCGCCGGTATCGGTATGCGCGCCGACGCCCTCCCGCAGGGCCGGACGGCGGCAAGCCGCGCGCCGATGGACTGCCTGGAGGCGGTCGAGCACGCAGACACCTCGAACCCATGTTTGAAGACCGAACCTACAAAAGAACGTTCTACAGTGCGCCGCAATCCGTGACGTCTTTCGTGGCGGCGTTTCTGGAACCCAGCATCACGGTGCTGACCTTCCTGTTCGCGACGGTCTATTCCAACGAGTGGATCGACCGGCCCGCGCTGACGCTGTGCCTGCTGGTGTTCGCGATGACCTTCCCCGGGCGCAACCGCTTCCGCGACAACCTGATCGCCGCCGGGGTCGACATCCTGTCGTCGTGGGTGACGCTGCTGGCGATCCTGGCGCTGTGCGGCTATGCGACGAGCAGCCTGCACTTCTTCGAGAACGACGTGCTGCTCGACTGGGCCATAGCGACGCCGGTGCTGCAATGGATCGCGGTCTGGCTCGGCAAGGTCATCACGCAACGCCTGTCGGCGCGCGCCGCGGCGCGCCGCACCGCGATCGTCGTCGGTGCCGGCGCGCTGGGCGTGAAGGTCGCCAAGGCGCTGGCCGAAAGCGCGGACTTCGGCGTGGACTTCGTCGGCTACTTCGACGACCGCACCGACGACCGACTGGACCGCGAAGCGAGCGCGCAGCGCCTGGGCGGCCTGAAGGACGTGGCCGCCTACGTGACCCAGCGCAGCGTGCGCGAGGTCTACATCACGCTGCCGCTGGGATCGCAACCGCGCATCGTCGAGCTGCTCGAGGACGTGCAGGGCACGACGGCGTCGCTGTTCTTCGTGCCCGACGTGTTCGGCATCAGCATCATCCAGGGCCGCCTGCAGGACATGAACGGCGTGCCCGTCGTCGGCATCTGCGAGACGCCGTTCACCGGCACCAACGAACTGGTCAAGCGCATCAGCGACGTGGTGCTGGCCACGCTGATCCTGATCCTGATCTCGCCGCTGCTGCTGGTGATCGCGATCGGCGTGAAGCTCAGCTCGCCCGGGCCGGTCGTCTTCCGGCAGCGACGCAACGGCCTGGACGGCAGCGAGATCGTGGTCTACAAGTTCCGCTCGATGAAGTCGCAGGACAACGGCCCGATGGTGCGCCAGGCCACCAAGGACGATCCGCGCATCACCGCGTTCGGCGCGTTCATCCGCCGCACCTCGCTGGACGAACTGCCGCAGTTCATCAACGTGCTGCAGGGCCGGATGAGCATCGTCGGGCCACGACCGCATGCGGTCGCGCACAACGAGGAGTACCGGCGCCTGATCAAGGCCTACATGGTGCGCCACAAGGTCAAGCCCGGCATCACCGGCTGGGCCCAGGTCAACGGCCACCGCGGCGAGACCGATACGATCGAGAAGATGCAGGCGCGCGTCGAATACGATCTCGAGTACCTGCGCAACTGGTCGCTCGGGCTGGACCTGCAGATCATCGTGCGTACGATCCGGCTGGTGTTCTTTGACCGGCATGCCTATTAGTCAGCAGAACGAGGCAGTAGAACGGCGCAGCACCCACCCGGTTACGTGACCAGGACCGCCCGCGCAACGCCACACGCCACTGGAGACCATCGAATGCGAACTCAACAGATCCGGACCTTCCGCCGCAGCGCCCTCGGCTCGCTGGCAGCCACGCTGCTGTCGGCGACGAGCGTGGGCGCGTGGGCCGACGAACCCAGCCCCTGGTACCTCGGCGCGAGCCAGGGGTTCACGCACGACTCCAACGTGTATCGCACGCCCGACGGGCCGGGCGACAACTATTCGACGACCAGCCTGCTCGGCGGCTTCGACCAGCCGATCGGGCGCCAGCGGCTGCACGCCACGGCCCAGGTCGGCTACAACAAGTACCAGGATCAGAGCACGCTGGACAACACCAGCTACTCGTTGAACGCCGGTTGGGACTGGGCCACGATCGAGAAGCTGACGGGCGCGGTCAGCGTCGGCGCGGTTCAAAGCCTGGCCCAGTTCAACGGCAACGCGACGCAGGCCTCGACCGAGCGCAACATCCTGAAGGTCGAGCAGGTCAACGCCAGCGCGCGCTGGGGCGGCGATGG
>JAYSLR010000493.1:0-3059 GCA_043725365.1 Rhizobacter sp.
CGCGAGTCTCAAAGAAATTGCGCTCCTTCTTCAGGTCGATCATTTCACTCATCCAGGGGAACGGGTTCTCCTCGTTCGGGAACAACTCTTCCAGGCCGATTTGCGTCGCGCGCCGGTTGGCGATGTAGCGCAGGTAGCCCTTGAACATCGACGCATTCATACCGAGCACGCCGCGTGGCATCGTGTCTTCCGCGTAGCGGTACTCGAGTTCGACCGCCTTGCGGAACAGCACGGTGATCTCGGCCTTGAAAGCGGTTGTCCACAGGTGCGGGTTCTCGAGCTTGATCTGATTGATCAGATCGATACCGAAGTTGCAGTGCATCGACTCGTCACGCAGGATGTACTGGTATTGCTCGGCCGCGCCGGTCATCTTGTTTTGGCGGCCCAACGCCAAGATCTGTGCGAACCCGACATAGAAAAACAGACCTTCCATCAGGCACGCGAACACGATCAACGACTTCAGGAGTGTCTGGTCGTTCTCTGGCGTTCCAGTGTGGAAGTTCGGGTCCATGATCTCGCCGATGAACGGGAGCAGGAACTCGTCCTTGTCGCGGATCGACTTGATCTCGTTGTAGGCGTTGAAGATCTCGCTTTCGTCGAGTCCGAGCGACTCGACGATGTACTGATACGCGTGCGTGTGGATCGCCTCTTCGAACGCCTGGCGCAACAGGAACTGGCGGCACTCGGGAGCGGTGATATGCCGGTAGGTTCCGAGCACGATGTTGTTCGCGGCCAGGGAGTCGGCGGTGACGAAGAACCCGAGGTTGCGCTTGATGATGCGGCGCTCGTCGTCGGTCAGACCGTTGGGATCCTTCCAGGTCGCGATGTCGCGTGACATGTTGACCTCTTGCGGCATCCAGTGGTTCGCGCAAGTCGCGAGGTACTTTTCCCACGCCCATTTGTACTTGAACGGGACCAGCTGGTTGACGTCAGTGCGGCCGTTGATGATGCGCTTGTCGGCCGCCTTCACGCGACGTGCCGTCGCGACGGACTCAGCCTTCGCAGCGTTCGCGTCGGTGGTCGAACCCGCAGTCGCTGGTGACAGATGAGCCGTCTGCGCAAGAAACGGTTGGCTCTGCGCGAGGCTCGCGGTGTGAACTGTCGAGGGCTTAACTTCTTCTTCCCAAACCAGCATGGTGAGATTTTCCTGTGCGTTCCAATTATGAGAGTGTTGCGCGATAACCCCAAGCATTTCCTGACATTCGCGCGCGTTGCTTGTTGCGGTATCGCATCGACTCTTCGTGATCGATCTCGCCCATTGCGCGCCGAACCATCACTCGCCTCATCACTGGCAGGCTTCGCAATCCGGATCGTCGATCGCGCAGAATTTCATGTCGGTCGCGGGATCGACATGGCTCAGACTCATCGCCGCGTCGACGGCTGCGACACCACCGGCCGCGACGCTTTTCGTCGACAGCACCGACACGCCGCCATCGCTGGCGACCGCGTTCATGTGCCCCGCCTTCACGGTCGACTTCTCCGCATGCGTCGCGCCGACGGTGCGCAGGTAGTAGGTCGTCTTCAGGCCACGCAACCACGCCAGCTTGTAGGTCTCGTCGAGCTTCTTGCCCGAGACTCCTGCCATGTAGATGTTGAGCGACTGCGCCTGGTCGATCCACTTCTGGCGCCGCGCCGCGGCCTCGACCAGCCACTGCGTCTCGATCTCGAACGCGGTGGCGTAAAGCGACTTCAGGTCGGCGGGAACGCGGTCGATGCGCTGCAGCGAACCGTCGAAGTGCTTCAGGTCCATGACCATCACTTCGTCCCAGAGGCCCACCTTCTTCAGGTCACGCACCAGGTACTCGTTGACGATCGTGAACTCGCCCGACAAGTTGGACTTCACCGACAGGTTGCCGAATGAGGGCTCGATCGACGCGCTGACGCCGACGATGTTGGAGATGGTCGCGGTCGGCGCGATCGCCACGCAGTTCGAGTTGCGCATGCCGTGCTCGCCGATCCGCGCACGCAGCGCGTTCCAGTCGAGCGTCGACGAGCGGTCGATCTCGACCAGCGAGCCGCCGCCGGTGACCAGCGTGCCGCGCTGCTCAGCGAGCAAATCGAGGGTGTCGACCGGCAGGATGCCGCGGTCCCAGAGCGAACCCCGGTAGCTCGAATAGCGGCCGCGTTCCTGGGCCAGCTCGGTCGAGGCCCAGTAGGCGTGATAGCAGACCGCCTCCATCGAGCGATCGGCGAATGTCACGGCCGCTTCCGACGCGTAAGGCACGCCGATTTCATAGAGCGCATCCTGGAAGCCCATGATGCCGAGACCGACCGGACGGTGGCGCAGGTTCGAATCGCGCGCCTTCTTGACCGCGTAGTAGTTGATGTCGATGACGTTGTCGAGCATGCGCATCGCCGTGGCGATGGTCTTCTTCAGCTTGACCTGGTCGAGCACGCCGTTCTCGATGTGCTGCGCGAGGTTGACCGAGCCGAGGTTGCAGACCGCGATCTCGGTGTCGCTGGTGTTGAGCGTGATCTCGGTGCACAGGTTGCTCGAGTGCACGACGCCGACGTGCTGCTGCGGCGAGCGCACGTTGCAGGCGTCCTTGAAGGTGATCCAGGGATGCCCGGTCTCGAACAGCATCGTCAGCATCTTGCGCCAGATGTCTGCCGCCTTCATCTTCTTGAAGAGCTTGATCTCGCCGCGGGCCGCCTTGTCTTCGTAGCGGGTATAGGCCTCCTCGAAGGCCTTGCCGAACTTGTCGTGCAGATCGGGGCAGGTGCTCGGCGAGAAGAGGGTCCAGTCGCCGCCTTCCATGACGCGCTTCATGAGCAGGTCGGGCACCCAGTTGGCGGTGTTCATGTCGTGGGTGCGGCGCCGGTCGTCGCCGGTATTCTTGCGCAGCTCGAGAAATTCTTCGATGTCGAGGTGCCAGCTTTCGAGGTAGGCGCAGACCGCGCCCTTCCTCTTGCCGCCCTGGTTGACAGCGACCGCCGTGTCGTTGACGACCTTGAGGAACGGCACGACGCCCTGGCTCTTGCCGTTGGTGCCCTTGATGTAGCTGCCGAGCGCGCGCACGTTGGTCCAGTCGTTGCCCAGGCCGCCGGCGAACTTGGAG
>JAYSLR010000494.1:0-4322 GCA_043725365.1 Rhizobacter sp.
GCGCCGCGCAGCGGCCCGACCTCACGATCGCAGTTTTGGAGAAGCGACGCCGCAAAGCGGCCGCTATAACCGACCTTCAAGCAAAGGAGGTCGTATGACTCAGAGTGTTCAAGTGGTTGGTTTGTACGTGCGAGATCAGGCCGAAGCGCTTGCCTTCTATGTCGACAAGCTCGGCTTTCGCGTCCACACCGACGTGCGCAACGGCGACTATCGCTGGCTCACTGTGCAGCACCCGGCCCAGCCGTCGTTCCAGCTCGGCCTCTTCACGCCCGGGCCGCCGGTGCACGACGCGGCGACGGCGCGATGCCGCCGCTGGTGCTGAGCGTCGACGACTGCCGTGCCGCCCACGACCGCATGCTCGCCCGCGGCGTCGAGTTCACGCAGGAGCCGACCGAGCGCTACGGCAATGTCGACGCTGGCTTTCGCGACCCGTCGGGGAACGGTTGGAAGATGATCGAGGTGCGCAGGTGACATGAAGAAGAGCACGCCGAATCGAACCGGGTCCGCCTCGGAGCTGATCGACGCGAAGATCGCGGCCCTCGGCGACTGGAGAGGCGAGATGCTCTCCCGCCTCCGCGCCCTGATCAAGGCGGCTGATCCGAAAATCGTCGAAGAGTGGAAGTGGGGTGTTCCGGTCTGGTCGCACGACGGGATCGTCTGCACCGGCGAGACCTACAAGAGCGTCGTGAAGACGACCTTCGCCAAGGGAGCCTCCGTGCCCGACCCTGCGGGCCTCTTCAATTCCAGCCTCGACGGCAACGTCAGGCGCGCCATCGACTTTCGCGAAGAAGACAAGCTGGACACGAAGGCCCTGAAGGCTCTTGTGCGGGCGGCAGCGGCCGTGAACAAGTCTTCGGCGCGCGACTAGTCTTCCGGGATCCATGGCCGCTGGCACCGACGATCGAGGATGCAACGCGTCGGCCGACTTTCTCCTGCGCCGAAACGGTGTCAGGTGAATCTGAGCGGCTGCGCCACGCGGATCAAACCCGCTGTTTGACAGTGAGCGTTCGGTAGGCGCGTGCCGCGGCGTGGGAGCGATGCGCCGATCGGCTTGGCAACGCGGCTAGCGGTCGGGCTCCTCCACCTGCACGGGTCGACGCGGTCAGTCGAGCGCCCGGATCGCCGACGCACGGCATGAGCGGCCGCACGCCGGCCTGATGTCACTCCCTCGTCACCTCCGCGCGGTTGCCACGGCGAATCGACGCGTCGAAGAATGATCGACGCGGTGCGTGGCCACCGTCGCGTCCCATCGATTCGAGGTGACCGGAGTGCCCCATGGTGCAAGCTGTTCGACGAGTGCCGTGCGCCGTGGCGACTGAGCCCACGCCGGACGCAGCGACACCGTCCTTGCGGATCGCACAGGCCGCGGAGACCGTGCGTGCGGTGCTGCGCCGCAAGTCCGGCATGTCGCTGCGCGACGACGACGCGCGCCCGGCCAACGTCGAGGCGCTCGAGCTGTGCCACGACGTCGTCGCGCGGCTCTGGGAACGCGAGGTCGATGCCGGTGCCGATGCGCCGGCCGACGCCACCGCGTTTGCCGCGACGGTCGCGCACAACGCCTGGTCCGACCACTTGCGGCGCAAGTACCCGCGGCGCACCAGCCTGAAGAACCGACTGCGCTATTTCCTGAGCCATCAGCCCAAGTACCGGGTCTGGGACAGCGCCGACGGCGACGTCGTCGCCGGGCTGCACGCCTGGCAGGTGACCGGCCGCGCCCCGGCCGACCCGGCCCGCATGCGCGCCTGGACCGGCGCCGACGGCCAGCGCGCCCCCGGACTGCCGCGCGGCAGCGTGCCGAAGAAGCCCATGGAGTCGTGCGGCGCCGACGACTGGGATCGCCTGCTCGGCGCGCTGTTCGAGCAGGCGCAGGCGCCACTCGGCCTCGACGACATGGTTCGCGTCGTCGCGGTGCTGCTTGATCTGCAGGAAGACCGCGTCGAGTCGCTGAGCGGCTCCGGCGAGGACGGCGACCTCGACCCCGCCGACACCGAGACGCCCGGCCCCGAGCGGCGCGCCGAGATCCGCGCCATGCTGCGCCAGCTCTGGGGCGCGGTGCGTGCGCTCAGGCCCGACTACCGGCTCGCCTACCTGCTCAACATCCCCGGCGCCGGCAAGACCCGCGGCGACATCGAGGTATTCGCGCTGCACGGCATCGCCTCGATCGAGGACATCGCTGCGGCGATCGGTCTCGACGCAGCGCAGTACCAGCGGCTGTTCGACGAGCTGCCGCTGAGCGACGCCGACCGCGCGGCCGCCGCCGCTTGCGGCAGCGAGCTGGAGCGCTTCGCGCTGCTGTGGCGCCAGCTGCCCTTGCCCGACGCCGCGATCGCGGCGCTGCTCGGTCTCGGCCAGCAGCAGGTGATCAACCGGCGCATGCTGGCGCTGCGCGAGCTGGCCCGGCTGATGGGCCGTCCCTGAACCGCCGCGGACGCAACTTTTGCAGTGCCGCCGCGAATGTCGAGGCGCGCTCGTCGTCACTTCGGGTTGAAGGAGACTGTCGCGATGTCCGCTCACCCTGGTGCTCGAGTGCTGGCGCAATGGCGTGCGCGCGAGCTCGGGCCGGCCCAGCTCGCGGCCTTTGCCCGCCATGTCGCCGAATGCGACACCTGCGCCGAAGCGCTGCCCGAGGCCTGGCCGGCGGCGCAGCGCGTGGTCGGACGGGCGGTGGCGGGCGGTGCCCACCCGAGCTACGAACAACTGGCCTCCGTCGTTGACGCGCGAGCCGATGCGCAAGCGCTGGCCCGCGTCGAGCGGCACGTCGCGTGGTGCGCGACCTGCCGGCGCGAGCTGGCCGACCTGACGGCCACGGCGCCGGCGCTGCGCCGTCCGCTCGCGGCACCGGCCGCCGAAGCGCGGACCGGCGGCTGGCGGGCCGCGCTGCGCGCGCTGACCCACGCGGGCCCGACCTGGGCATTGGCCGCGATCGTCGGCGCGACCTCGCTCGGCGTGGCCATCCAGCAGCGTGAAGAGGCTGGCGGCAGCGACGGTATGCGCGTCGTTCCTGATGCCGGGCTCGCGGCGCCGATCGCTCTCGACGAATCGGCCCTCGGCCGGCTCGCCACCGTGTCGCGCGCCGCCGAGGCGGCCTACCGGGCCGGCGACTTCGGCGCGCTCGCCAGCGCGCTGCGCGGGCCTGCCGATCGCGGCGACGCGACCGCCGCGGCCGCCCTCGGCCTGCTCCTCGCACAAGGCCGCGGCGTGCCGCTCGACCGGGCGCAGGCGCTGCGTTACTGGCGCGCTGCCGCGAAGGCGGGCGAGGCGAGCGCGCAGCGCAACCTGGCGACCCTCGAAGCGCGCTGAGCGTCAGGCTCGGCACATTCAGCGCGACCTTTGATCCGACGCTCGAACGACGCGCGCGCGAACCGCGGCCCGCTTCGCCAGGCTAGGCGTCGATCGCGATCCGTTCGGTCTTGCCGAGCGTGCGGCCGCCGCAATCGACGCGCAGCGAGAACTCGCTCGCGCCGCGCATCTGCTTCGCGCGCGCCTTGTCGGCCGGATACGGCACGAGCAGCGTCAGCGCCGGCTCGGCATTGGCCGCGGACCACGGCGCAGAGGCCGCGCCGAGCTCCTTCTCGCCGCCCGCCCAGACGGCGGCGCGCACGGTGCACGCGCCGGCGCCTGGCACGGCGGGCAGCGAGGCGCTGACCTGGATGCCGCGTTCGGTCCGCGTCGCATGGGCATGCTCGATGTCGAGCGTGCCGGCGGCACCCGCATCGGCATCGGCATCGGCGCTGCCGCCCTTCGGCGTCGTCGATGGCTTCGATTCCACTACCGGCTTGCCCACCGTGACCGGTTTGCCCGCTGTGCCCGGCGCAAGGCCCGAACCGGGTTCGGCCGGGTCCGGAATGGCGAGCCCCGGATCGCGCAGCGGCGCCCCCACGGCCGTGGGCGGATGGCCACCGAGCGCAGGCGACGGCCACGCGTGCTTGTGCCAGTCGGGGAACAGGATCCAGCCGACCAGCGCGGCGATGCCGATCAGCGCCGCTCCGAGCGCCAGCCGCAGCCGCGTGATCTGGCGCTGCGCGCCGTCCGGCGGCAGGCGCCCGGCGCCGCGCGAGTCCGCCACCGAGGCGCCGGCGGCAAGGCTCGCGGCCGTCGCATCGCTGGCCGCGTCGCTTTGCAGCAGCGCGAGCGTGATGTCGTCGCCACTGCCCTGCGCCGAGGCGTCGAGCAGGATCGTCTCGAGCTGCGCATCGACGGCAGTCAGCCCGTGTTTCGCGATGAGCGACCGGAAGTCGTCGCCGATGCAGAGAAAGTCGTCGTCGCTGCGAAACGAGTTCGCATAGCCGTCGGTGCTGAGCAGCAGCAGCGTCGGGTCGTGC
>JAYSLR010000495.1:0-9660 GCA_043725365.1 Rhizobacter sp.
CTGCCGCTTCGCGGCAGGCCCCCCGAGGGGGTCAAGGAACCTCGGGAGCGGCCCTTCGTTTCCTTGAGAGGAGACCGCCGATGCACCGCTCATCGTTCGAGAGATCGTCGCGCCAGCGCGGCACCACGCTGATCGAGGCGCTGGCCGCGTTCCTGGTGCTGAGCCTGGGCATGCTCGCGATCGCGCGCATGCAACCGCAGTGGCGCCTGAACACCGACGTAGCACGCCAACGCTCCGAGGCGGTTCGTCTGGCACAGGCGGACCTCGAATCGCTGCGCGCGTTCGCGCTGCTCGCCGCGGCGCCCGGCACACGCTCGTTCGAGGCGATCGCGAGCGAGACCCGGGCGCTGGACTCGGCCGGCGTCACGTACCTGCTCACGCGCCAGGTCGACGCGGTCGCGACGCCGCACGCGAAGAACGTGCGGGTGAGCGTCGGCTGGACCGACCGCGGTGGCGCTGCGCAACAGGTCGAGCTCGCCTCGATGATCGCGCGCAACGCGCCGGCGTTCAGCGGCGCGCTCGGCCTGGCCCGCAGCGGCACGCCGGTCAAGGGCGCGTTCGGCCGCTCGGTGCGCATCCCGCTGGCCGCCAGCGACCTGGGCGACGGGCGCAGCGCGTTCAAGCCGGTCGGCGACGGCACGCTCGCGTTCATCTTCGACAACCGCAGCGGCGCGCTCACCGGGCGCTGCGCCGGCGTCGCCGCGGCGACCGCGACGCGCGACCTGACGACCGCCAACCTCGGCCCCTGCGACGCCAACCTCGGCCAGTGGCTCAGCGGCACGGTGCGCTTCTCGTCGGCGCTGCCGCCCGATGCGGCCCAGGGCAACGACTTGCCGCCCCCGCTCGCGATCGCGCTGGCGCTGAGCGGCGGCAGCTACCCGATCGCGCCCTCGTGCAGCGTCGAGACGATGAAGACGGTGTCGTACACGGCCGGCGGCAGCCTGCACGTCGACGCGGTGCCGATCGCCGCGGCGCCGGCCTCGCTGGGCCTGCCGGGCTGGGCCGAAGCCGGCGAGCGCTTCGTCGCCTACCACTGCGCGGTCTACCCGTCGGCCAACGGCCAGTGGTCCGGCCACACGACGCTGGTCCCGAGCGGCTGGACCATCGGCACCGGAGCGGCCGATCGGCGCGTGTGCCGCTACACCAGCGACCTCGACGGCAGCGGCGCGATCGACGCGAACCTCGAACACCCGGCGAACTACGCCGGCGTCGACGCCGGCCTCGCGAACCAGGACTTTCTGGTCATCAATGGCGGCCAGGCCTGCCCGAACGGCGCAGCGATCCAGGTTGCCGGCAACAATGCGGATGTGTACGTCGACCCGAGCACCGCGCCCCACCAGCCATGAGCGATCCGTTCCCCTCCCCGATGCACGAGGCGCTGGCGCTGGCACAGGGCGCGATCGGGCTGTCCGAACCGAACCCGCGCGTCGGCTGCGTGATCACCGCGGCCGATGGCCGCGTCATCGGGCGCGGCCACACTCAGCAGGCCGGTGGCGCGCACGCCGAGGTGATGGCCTTGCGCGACCTGCAGTCGCGCGGCGAGAGCGCTCGCGGTGCGGCCGCCTGGGTCACGCTCGAACCCTGCTCGCACCATGGCCGCACGCCCCCTTGCTGCGACGCGCTGATCGAGGCCGGCGTCGCACGCGTCGTGATGGCGATCCAGGACCCGTTCGCGCTCGTGGCCGGCCAGGGTGCGGCGCGACTGCGGGCGGCCGGGATCGAGGTCATCGAAGGTGAGCTCGCCGATGAATCGCGCGAGCTCAACATCGGCTTCTTCTCACGCCTCGAGCGCGGCCGGCCCTGGGTGCGGCTGAAGGCGGCGGTGTCGCTGGACGGGCGCAGCGCGCTGAACAACGGTGTCAGCCAGTGGATCACCGGGGCGCCCGCACGCGCCGACGGCCACGCGTTCCGCAAGCGCGCCGGCGCGGTGCTGACCGGCGTCGGCACCGTGCTCGACGACAACCCGCGGCTCGACGTTCGCCTGGTCGAGACCGCGTTGCAGCCGCTGCGCGTGATCGTCGATTCGAGGCTGGAGACGCCACCGGCCGCGCGCATCCTCGACGCACCCGGCAGCGTGCTGATCTACGCTGCGGCGCCCGACGCCGCGCGCCGCGCGGGGCTCGAGGCGCGCGGCGCGCAGATCGCGCTCGTGCCGGGCCCGAACGGCAAGGTCGATCTGCCCGCGATGCTCGCCGACCTCGCGGCGCGCGGCGTCAACGAGCTGCACGTCGAGGCCGGCCACAAGCTCAACGGCTCGTTCGTGCGCGAGAGGCTGGTCGACGAGTTCCTGGTCTACATGGCGCCCAAGCTGCTCGGCGCCGGCCGCGAGCTCGCCGCATTCGGACCGCTCGAACGCCTGCAGGACGGTCTCGCGCTGCGCTTCGTCAGCGTCACGCCGGTCGGCGTGGACCTTCGGCTGATCGCCCGCCCTGAGACAATCGATCAATGAAGCCCCCACGCTCACTTCGTTCGCTGCCCCCCAAGGGGGCGTCAGCGCCCTTCGGGCGGCCGGGCGGGCACTGATGTTCACCGGCATCATCAGCGGCCTCGGCCGCATCACCGACGTGCGCACGCTCGGCGCCGATCCGTCGCACGGCAGGCAATTGACGATCGCCGCGCCCGGCGGCTACCTGGCCGACGTGCAGCTCGGCGACAGCATCGCGCTGAACGGCGCCTGCATGACGGTGACGAGCATCGACGCCGCGGCCAGCCGCTTCACGATCGACATCTCGGCCGAGAGCCTGGACAAGACCGCGGGCCTGGCGGAGCCCGGCCCCGTCAACCTCGAGAAGGCGATGCGCGCGCACGACCGGCTCGGCGGCCACCTGGTCAGCGGCCACGTCGACGGCATCGGCACGGTCGTGCATTTCGCGCCGGTCGGCGAGTCGTGGGAGCTGCGCATCGAGGCCCCGCCCGAGCTCGCGCGCTTCGTCGCCTACAAGGGCTCGATCACCGTCAACGGCGTGAGCCTGACGGTGAACCGGGTGCACGACACCGTGGCAGGCTGCGAACTGAGCATCAACCTGATCCCGCACACGCTGGAAAACACCACGCTCGGCACGCTGACGCCGGCCGCGCGCGTGAACCTCGAGATCGACCTGATCGCGCGCTATGTCGAGCGCATGCTGACCGCCCCCAAGGGCAACTGAGGCGGCCCCGGGGCCAACCCGGGCCGCCACCTACAATTCAGCGATGGCAATTTCCCCCATCCCCGAGCTCGTCACCGAGCTGGCCGCGGGCCGCATGATCATCCTCGTCGACGAGGAAGACCGCGAAAACGAAGGCGATCTGGTGATCGCCGCCGACCACGTCAGCCCCGAAGCGATCAACTTCATGGCGCGCTTCGGCCGCGGCCTGATCTGCCTGACGCTGACGCCGGAGCGCTGCGACCGCCTGCAACTGCACTCGATGACGGCGCGCAACGGCACGCGCCACGGCACCGCGTTCACGGTCTCGATCGAGGCCGCCACCGGCGTCGACACCGGCATCTCGGCGGCCGACCGCGCGCGCACCGTGCAGGCCGCGGTCGCGCGCGATGCGAAGGCCAGCGACCTGGTCCAGCCCGGCCACGTCTTCCCGCTGCGCGCCCAGGAAGGCGGCGTGCTGATGCGCGCCGGCCACACCGAGGCCGGCTGCGACCTCGCCGGCATGGCCGGCCTGACCAGCGCCGCGGTGATCTGCGAGGTCATGAAGGACGACGGCACGATGGCGCGGCTGCCCGACCTGATCGCGTTCGGGCAGCAGCACGGCCTGAAGATCGGCACGATCGCCGACCTGATCGAATACCGCAGCCGCCACGAGTCGCTGATCGAACGGGTCGGCACCCGGCCGCTCGTCACCCCGCAGGGCGAGTTCGAGTGCGCCGCGTTTCGCGACCGCAGCGGTGGGCTGCACCTGGCGCTGACGAAAGGCCGCTGGACCGCGGCCGACGAGGTGCTGGTGCGCGTGCACGAGCCCTTGTCGGTGATGGACCTGCTCGACGTCGGCCGGCCGTGCCAGCACTCGTGGCCGCTGCCGAAGGCGCTCGCGCTGCTGCACAAGGGCCCGCGCAGCGCGGCGCTGCTGCTCAACTGCGGCGAAGACGTCGCCGCGCTGGTGCCGCACGTGCTGCCGCCCGCGGACACGATCGCGCGCCAGCCCGGCCAGATGGACCTGCGCACCTACGGCATCGGCGCGCAGATCCTGCGCGAGCTCGGCATCGCCAGGATGAAGCTGCTGGGCAGCCCGCGCCGGATGCCCAGCATGACCGGCTACGGCCTCGAGGTGACCGGGTTTCTCGCCTCGGAACAACAATGAAAACCATCGAGGGGAACTCTCATGCAGCACGCTGACCAGCGGGGAAGCAGCAGCGGCGGGCTGCAGGCGCCGATCGACGGGCGCGACCTGCGCATCGGCATCGTGCAGGCGCGCTTCAACGCCGCGCTCACCGACAAGCTCGCGCAGGCCTGCCTGGCCGAGCTGCAGGTGCTGGGCGTCGCCGCCAAGCACATCAAGCACGTCACGGTGCCGGGTGCGCTCGAGATCGCGCTCGCGCTCAACGCGCTGGCCGACGCCGAGGACTGCGACGCGCTGATCGCGCTCGGCTGCATCGTCCGCGGCGAGACCTACCATTTCGAGCTCGTCGCGAACGAGAGCGGCGCCGGCGTCACGCGCGTCGCGCTCGACCACGAGCTCCCGATCGCGAACGCGATCCTGACGGTCGAGAACGAGGCGCAAGGCTGGGCGCGCGCCGAAGACAAGGGGCGCGACGCCGCCCGCGTGGCCGTCGAGATGGCCAACCTGATGGAAGAGCTGTCGTGACGGAACCCGTTGTGCCCGATGCGGTCGCGCCCGCACCGAAGAAGAAACCCGGCGGCAAGCCCGCGGGCAAGAGCGCACGGCCGAAGTCGGCGCGCCGGCGCTCACGCGAGGTCGCGTTGCAAGGCCTGTACGAATGGCTGGTCTCGGGCGCCGAGGCGAGCGCGATCGATGCCCACATGCACGAGCAGGACGGCTTCGACAAGTGCGACTCGGTGCACTTCGACGCGCTGCTGCACGGCTGCATCGGCGAGGCCGCCACGATCGACGCCGTGCTCGCGCGCCATGTCGACCGCAAGACCACGCTGCTCTCGCCGATCGAGCACGGCGTGCTGATGATCGGCGTCTACGAGCTGACGCACTGCGTCGAGATCCCGTACAAGGTCGCGATCAACGAGGCGGTCGAGCTCGCGAAGAGCTTCGGCGGCACCGACGGCCACAAGTACGTCAACGGCGTGCTCGACAAGGCGGCCGCGGACCTGCGGCCCGCGGAAGTCGAGGCGATGCGCGCGGCGCGGCGCTGAGAAACGCGCGCATGAGGCTGGCGCGATCACATTCGCTCGCATGAAGCTCGCTCAGCGGCTCAACCACATCGAGCCCTTCTACGTGATGGAGTGCGCCAAGGCCGCGGCCGAGCTGGCGCGCAGCCCGGCGTGCGACCCGCGCCTCGGTGGCGAGCCGATGATCTTCCTGAACATCGGCGAGCCCGACTTCACCGCGCCGGTGCTCGTGCAGGAGGCGGCCGAGCGCGCGCTGCGCGCGGGCCGCACCCAGTACACCGACGCGACCGGCCTGCCGGCGCTGCGCGAACGCATCAGCGCGTGGTACGCGCAGCGCTTCGGCCTGAGCGTCGCGCCGCGCCGCATCGTCGTCACCGCGGGCGCGTCGGCCGCGCTGCAGCTCGCCTGCCTCGCGCTCGTCGACCGCGACGACGAGGTGCTGCTGCCCGACCCGAGCTATCCCTGCAACCGCCACTTCGTCGCCGCCGCCGAGGGCGTGCCGGTGCTGCTGCCGGCGTCCGCGCAGGCGCGCTGGCAGCTCGACGCCGCGGGCGTCGCCGCCGCGTGGACGCCGCGCACCCGCGGCGTGCTGCTGGCCTCGCCGTCGAACCCGACCGGCACCTCGATCGACCCGGACGAGATGGGCCGCATCGTCGCCGCGGTGCGCGCGCGCGGCGGCTTCACGCTGGTCGACGAGATCTACCTCGGCCTGAGCTTCGACGCACGCTACGGCCACAGCGCGCTGGCCCACGCCGTGGACGACCACGACAGCGTCATCTCGATCAACAGCTTCTCGAAATACTTCTCGATGACCGGCTGGCGCCTGGGCTGGCTGGTCGTGCCCGAGGCGCTGGTGCCGGCGATCGAGAAGCTCGCGCAGAACCTGTACATCTGCGCGTCCAGCGTCGCGCAGCATGCCGCGCTGGCCTGCTTCGAACCCGCATCGATCGCCGAGTACGAGCGCCGGCGCGGCGAGTTCCGCGCGCGCCGCGACTTCCTCGTGCCGGCACTGAATGCGCTCGGCCTCAACGTGCCGGTGATGCCCGACGGCGCGTTCTACGCCTGGGCCGATTGCTCGGCCCACAGCGCGAGCAGCTGGGATTTCAGCTTCGACATCATGCAACGCGCCCATGTCGCGATCACGCCGGGCCGCGACTTCGGTCGCGCGGCCACCGAGCGCTTCGTGCGGCTGTCGTACGCGAGCTCGATGGCACAGCTGCACGAGGCCGTCGAGCGGCTGCGGCGGGTGCTGTGAAGCGGGTGCGCTGAGGCCAGGTCCTAGAGCGCCAGCTGCAACGACAGGTACCCGCCCCGCTGCGAGGCCTTGTCGGCGACATTGCCCAGGTTCAGCCATCCGAACGTGGCGCTCAGGTGGCGGCTCGGGAACCAGGCCACGAACAGGTCGGCGGCCGATTGTTCCCGGAACACGCTCAGGTTGTCGGGCTTGTCGCGCCACTCCGCACCGAGGGCCAGATCGTCGCGCAGCAGCACGGCGACCGAGCCTTCGGCCTGCAGGCGACGCGCGTCGCCGCGGTCGCCGCCGAAGCCGAGCAGGCCGAACTGGTTCGCCCGGGTCGCGCGCAGCGTCAGGTTCGCCAGCACGTTGCGGCCTGCCAGACCGCCCAGCCAGACCTTGGTGGCGGCGGCATACAGGTCGAGGTCCTCGGCGTGCCGCGCACCCAGTGCCGTGGGCACGGCCATGTCGGTGTTGCGCTTGTACTGAGCACCCACGGCCAGCTGCGGCCACCAGCGATCCTGGTCCTGGATCGCATCGCCCCAGACACGCCACTTCGCGCCGATGACGTCCAGGCCGAGCGACGCGCCCGGCACGGTGTCGCCCAGGCCGAAGCGCCAGTGCGCCGCCGACAGTTCCACGGTGTCGTGCCACCCCAGCGCCGCGCCCGCGGCGCGCAGGTCGAAGCCACCCTGCGAGTGCCAGGTGGTCGCGTAGGCGGTGGCACCCGTCTGGTTGCGGCTGCCGCTGCCGGTGATCAGTGCCCAGGGGGTCAGGCCACCGCCGCCCGCACCTTCGACCTGGCTGACGCCCCAGGTCGCCAGCAGGCGGTCGCCCGCGTGGGCCGGCACCCGCAGGCCCATCAGGGTCAGCGCGGCGAGCCACGGGGCCAGGTGTCGGGCCGTGCGGGCGATGCGCGCCGTGCGGCGCTTGGTCTGAAGCATTGAATCCAGCGGTTTTCCAGGCCGTTCGAGGCCGATGTTCGTGCGCAGCCGGCAGCTCGGCTGGGATCGAATGCTGACGGACGCGGCGCCTGGCGAGGCCCGGAATTGAGGTGCGATCGCGGCGCTGTTCGCCCCTTCCGCGCCGAGCTCGATCGATAGACTGGTCCGTGGTAGATCCCCGCCCGCCCCGCGCTGGCCGCGTTGCCCGTCCCGTTTCCGGAAGTTGCCTGCCATGTCCTTGTTGCCGCGATCGCGTGCCGCGACCCGCTTTTCCACGCTGCTGCTGGCGGCAGCGCTGGGGGCTTGCGCCGTCGCGCCGACGACGCCTCCCACGCTCTACCAGCGCCTCGGTGGCGCGCCGCGCATCGATCTCGTGGTCGACCGCCTGGTCGACCGAGCCGCGCGAGACCCACGCACCCGGCGCAGCTTCGACGGCATCAAGCTCGCCGCGTTGAAGGAAAGCCTGGCACAGCAGCTGTGCGCCCTCTCCGGCGGCGGTTGCCGCTACGAGGGCGAGACCATGGCCCGCGCGCATGCCGACGCCGCCATTGCCGCGAACGAATTCGACGCGCTGGTGAGCATCCTGCGCGAGGAGCTCGACCGCGTCGACACCGACCCGGCCGCGAAGAACGAACTGCTGCGGCTGCTCGCGCCGATGAAGCGCGACATCGTCGGCGGTCGGAGCAACACCGCGACTCCCCGCACCTGACCATGCGCAGCCTGCTGATCCTCGGCCTCGGCGGCGCCCTGGCCTTCGCGACAACGGCCGCCCCGCTCACGGTGAGCGTGACCGACGGCGCCGGGAAACCGCTGGCCGACGCGGTCGTCTATGTCCTGGTGCGTGGCGCGAAGACGCTGGCAGACCCGGGTGCGACGGCGCAGATCGCGCAGCGCGACCGCCAGTTCGCGCCGCAGGTCACCGTCATCCAGACGGGCACGGCCGTGACGTTTCCGAACTTCGACACGGTTCGCCACCACGTCTATTCGTTCTCGCCGATCCGCAAGTTCGAGCTCAAGCTGTATGCGGGAACGCCGAGCGTGCCGATCGTCTTCGACAAGCCCGGCACCGCCGTGCTGGGCTGCAACATCCATGACCGGATGAGCGCCTGGGTGCATGTGGTCGACACGCCCCTGTTCGCCAAGACCGACGCAGCGGGCCGGGCCACGCTGGAGGTTCCGGCGGGCGATCACCGCTTGCGGGCCTGGCACTACCTGCAGCCGGAGCCCGGGCTTCCCGAAGAGCAGGCGCTGCACATGGGGGCGGTGCCCGCCAGCGTCACGGTCAGGCTGACGGTGCAGGCGGCGCCGAGCTGACATGACGGGACCGCGCGCGATGCTGGGCTCGCTGTGGCGTCCGATGTCTCGTCGGCTGGAACTGCGCATCGTCGTGCTGTTCCTGGGCCTGCTGCTGCTGATCCAGGCGCTCAGCCTCGTCGCCATCAACCACAGCATCGACAACAACTCGCGGGCCCGGATCGCCACCGAGCTGCACATCGGCGAAAGCGTGCTGCGTCGCCTGCTCGCGCAGAACGCCGAGAAGCTCACGGAAGCCTCCCGACTGCTGGCCACCGACTACGGCTTTCGCTCGGCCATCGCCAGCGCGGATCAGCCCACGCTGGTGGACGCGCTGGACAACAACGGCGCGCGCATCGGTGCCAGCGTGTCGCTGTTCACCGATGCGAGCTACCGACTGGTCGCCTCGACGCTGCCCGATTCGCGCGAAGCGCTGGCACTGGTGCAGGCCGAGGCGCGTCCGGGCATGGGCGCGGCGTCGGAGGTTCACGTCCAGCTTCTCGATGGCCGGCCGTTTCAGCTCGTGACCGTGCCGGTGCGTGCGCCGCTGCTGATCGGCCACGTGTCGATGGGCTTCCCGGTCGGCAAGCAGCTGGTGATCGACATGGAAGAGCTGTCGGGCCTGAAGGTGCTTCTGTTCGAACGCATGCGCGGCGGCACGTGGCGGCCGCTGCCCGGCGCGGACCCCACCGGCGTCGGGGCGGCGCTGGCCGGGCAGCTGCGCGAGCATGCGACGGCTCAGGACGTGACCCTGGGCGGCGAAGTCAGCAGCGCCCGCGTCGTCGTGCTGGGCAGCAACACCACCCACGAGGTCGTCGCGGTGCTGCTGCGCTCGGTGGACGACGCCGTCGCGCCGTACCGCCGGCTGCAGCTCACGCTGCTCGCGATCACA
>JAYSLR010000496.1:0-3127 GCA_043725365.1 Rhizobacter sp.
GCGCGAGCTGATCGAGCCGAGCGGCTGCAGATTCAGTTCGCGCGCCAGCGCGGCCGGGATCGCGGTGCCGGTCGCGCCGGTGTCGATCAGGAAGTCGACGGCGCGGCCGTTGACCTGCCCCGGCCAGTGGTAGTGGCCGTCGTCGCCGCGGCGGATCTCGACGCCGCCACCGTGCAGCTGGAACAAGGTCTGCTGCGCGCGGTGCTGCCACCACAGCACGGCGACGAAGACCGCGGCACCGAGCAGCAGCCAGACGGTGATCAGCTTGAAGCTGCGGGGCAGGTCGTGGTCCATGCGAGGGCCGATTGTTCCGCGTTTACCGTGCGCGCAGACGCGTGGCCCGGGCTCAGGCCGGCACGACCACGCGTTGCTCGATCGCCCCGAACACGCTCATCCCGTCCAGGCCCTTCATCTCGATGCGGATCGTGTCGCCGGCGCGCATGAACTCGGTCCGGGGCGCGCCGCCATCGAGGGTCTCGATCGCGCGCTTCTCGGCGATGCACGAATAGCCGCGCGACCAGTCGCGGTTGCTGACGGTGCCGCTGCCGACGATGCTGCCGGCGCGCACGTTGCGCGTCTTGCACAGGTGCGCGATCAGCTCGCCGAAGTGGAAGGTCATTTCCGGCCCGGCGTCGCACAGCCCGACGCGCTTGCCGTTCCAGGTGCTCTCGAGGTTCAGGTGGACGCGGCCGTGGCGCCAGGCGGTGCCGAGTTCGTCGGGCGTCACCGCGACCGGGCCGAACGCGGTGGCCGGCTTGCCCTGCAGGAAGCCGAAGCCCTTCGCGAGCTCGGCCGGGATCAGGTGGCGCAGGCTCACGTCGTTGGCGATCGTCAGCAGGCGGATGGCGTCGATCGCGGCGTCGGGCGAGGTGCCCATCGCGACGTCGCCGGTGATCACCGCGACCTCGGCCTCGAAGTCGATGCCGTGCTCGACGCTGGCGCAGACGATGTCGTCGCACGGGCCGAGCAGGTCGTCGCTGCCGCCCTGGTACATCAGCGGGTCGGTGTAGAAGCTGGCCGGCACGTCGGCGCCGCGCGCCTTGCGCACCAGCTCGACGTGGTTGATGAAGGCCGACCCGTCGGCCCACTGGTAGGCGCGCGGCAGCGGCGCCATGCACAGGCGCGGCTCGAACGCGAACGCGTGGCGCGCCTTGCCGTGGTTCAGCGTCTGCGAGAGTTCTTCGAGCTGCGGCGACAGGAAATTCCAGTCGTCCAGCACCTGCTGCAGCCTTGTCGCGACGCCGCTGGCATAGTGGGCGAGTGTCAGGTCGCGCGAGACGACGACGAGCTGCCCGTCGCGGGAGCCGTCCTGGTAGGTCGCAAGCTTCATGGGGTTCCGGGGCAGCCCGGGGTTTTCGAAGGAACGCCATTGTCGACGCATGGCCCAGCCGCCGATTCTTCTTCTTCGCCGCGCCGGCGCTGGGTGCCGCTGGGCGCGCTGAGCGCCGCGGCCCTGTTGCTGCA
The DNA here is from genome assembly GCA_043725365.1 of Rhizobacter sp. GTDB lineage: Bacteria > Pseudomonadota > Gammaproteobacteria > Burkholderiales > Burkholderiaceae_C > LMDS01. Next base: position 1,465 of record JAYSLR010000496.1, read on the forward strand.
CGCGGCCGCGCTCGGCGGGCTGGACTGGGCCTGGCCGACGACCGAGCCGCCGCGGCTGCCGAATTCGGCGATGCAGGTGCGCGCGGTGGATGTGTCGCCGGAGCCGCTGCCCGCGGCCGCGTGGGCCCCGCCGCCGCGCGTGGCCGTCGACGAGCCGCCCGCACCGCCCGCGCCGGTCGTTCGGGCGCGGCCGAGGCCTGGCGCCACCCGCGTACCGGCCGCGCCGACGGCGGCTGCGCCGGCGGGGCTGCTCGCTGCGACCCCGGAGCCGGCCTCGGTCGCCGCGCCGTCGACACCCGATGACGAGGCGATCCCGCACTACCGCACCCGGATGCCGCCGGCGGCGACGCTGCGCTACGACGTGCGGCGCGGCCTGCTGCACGGCGTGGGCGAGCTGGCGTGGCGACCGCAGGGCGATCACTACGAACTCCAGCTGGACTTCAGGCTCAGCGGCCTGACGATCCTGTCGCAGGCCAGCAGCGGCGGATTCGATGCCGCCGGCGTCGCGCCGCTGCGTTTCACCGACCAGCGCCCGCGCCGCGCGATGACGGCCGCCAACTTCCAGCGCGCGGCCGACAAGATCAGCTATTCGGGATCGGCCCGCGAGTTCCCGCTGCGCCCGGGTGCGCAGGACCGGCTGAGCTGGATGGTGCAGCTGGCGGCGATCGTCGCGGCCGACCCGCAGCTCGCGCGCCCGGATGCGAAGGTCGCGATGCTCGTGACCGGTTCGCACGCCGATGCGAGCGTGTGGGTATTCCGCTGCGTCGGCCCGGAGGCCGTGGCGACGCGCGCCGGCAGCATCGACGCGATCAGGTTCGTGCGCGAGGCGCGCGAGCCCTACGACACGACGGTGCAGGTCTGGCTCGATCCGGCGCAGCACGATCTGCCGGTGCGCGCGACGCAGCGATCGGGCGCCGACGACGACGGCTACGAACTGCGGCTGCTCGAGCTGCTGCCGGGGAACTGACCCCCGGTTCGGGGTGAGATCGCGATTTCCCTGTCGGCCACTGGCTTGAATTTTGCGTTACTCAACGCAGATGGCACTCAGGTCGTCGACCCGGAGGATCACCCAATGCAGATGCTCTACAACTCCGACAGCTTTGCCGTGGTGCTGTTCGACGTCGCCGCGGCGGTGGCGCCCGGCGCCGCGCCTGTGCCCGAGGTCGCCGTCGGTGCGAGCGCGCCCGAGCCGCTGAGCCATGGCGGTTACGAGATCGTCGACAAATTCGCGCGCAAGGAGATCTTCCTGCAGGGCGCGATGGCCGAGAGCTTCAAGGAGGGCGTCGAGGCGCTGATCCAGACCCAGCCGTCCGAAGAGGAGATCGACGACTACATCGGACGCTTCACGTCGCTGATGCAGCAGCCCGTCATTCTTCACTGACCCCGCGCCCGCGTCGTCCGGATCCTCGCGGCTGCGTTAAGGTCGGTGCGGCCGGCGTCGGCGCCGGGGCTTGCTCCGGCCGGGACTCTGCGCCAAGATGGTCCTACGAGTCACCCCCGCGGAGGTGTCATGGTCAAGAGTCACGCCGAAGCTCGGCTGTTGCTGTCACCGGGGTTGAAGGAAGCCCCGGTGCTCGACCGCATGTGCTCGCAGTTCGTGCTGACCCTGACGATGCACAACGCCGGGCGCTTCAACCTGCGGCGCGACTGGAACAGCCTGCTG
>JAYSLR010000497.1:0-1794 GCA_043725365.1 Rhizobacter sp.
CTCGGCGCCGTCGTCGGTGACGAAGACCTCGCCATGCTGGAACGGCGACATCGTGCCCGGGTCCACGTTGAGGTACGGGTCGAGCTTGATCAGGGTGACTTTGAGGCCGCGCGATTCGAGGATCGCACCGAGAGACGCAGAAGCGATGCCCTTGCCCAGCGAGGACACCACACCGCCGGTGACAAAGACGTACTTGGTCATTGTGTGCAGCATCTGCTTGACGCAAATGCTGGGGTGGTAAAGCGCGATTATAGGCGTGTGGGTGCGGCGCCCGAGCGCATCGAATCGATCAGTTGCAGGACCGTGGCGGCGGTCTCGGCCGGGCGCTCGAGCGGAAAGAGATGCGAGCCCTCGATGGCCAGGATGTGCCCGTGCACCAGGCGTTCGGTCGCGCGCAGCCCGACCTGGCGGATCTCCTGCGAATCGGTGCCGCGCACGAATGCGGCCGGGCAACGCAGCGGGTGCGCGCGCAGCACGCGCGTCAGGTGGTGCGGCAGCGTGTTGTAGATCGCGGTCTCGACGTCGCGCTGAAAGCTCAGTCGGTGCAACGTGCCGTGCGGCTCGGTACCGCTGGCGATGTAGTCGCGCAGCATGCCGGGCGCCCAGCGTGCGAACGCCGGCTTGGCGGCGAAATGCTCGAATGCGGCGTCGGCACTGTCCCACTGCTGGCGGCGGCGCTTCGACACATGGCCGGGCGAGAAGCGCTCGCCGATGCCGGATGCCTTCGCGACCTGCACCGCGCGCGCCTTCCAGCCCGACAGCAGCGGCGAGTCCAGCATCACCAGGCCGCTGGTCAGGTCGGGCCGGCGCGACGCCGCCATCAGGCTCAGGTAGCCGCCGAGCGAATGGCCGACCAGGAACGCCGGCCCGCCGACCTCGCGCTCGATGAAGTCGATCAGCTGCGCGCGCAGGTGCGGCCAGTTGCTGGTGACCGGGAAGCGCGGATCGTGGCCGTACTTCTCGATCGCGTGGACCGCGACGCCGGCCGCGCGCCAGGCCTCGAAGATCAGCCGGTAGGTGCCGGCCGGGAAGCCGTTGGCATGCGAGAAGACGATCCTGCGCGGGGCCTTCGACGCCGCCATCAGACGATCTTCTCGTCCGGGTGCGTGATCTTCTTCATCGGCTCGTAGCGCTTCGAGGCCACGCACAGCGGCACGGTCGTCGGGCCGGAGCCCCACTGCGGGTCCTCGAGCGACTCGAACACCTCGCGCAACTTCAGACCCCAGTTGCCGCGGATCATCTGGAAGTACGGGTTGTGGTCGTCGACGCAGACGATCTGGTCGGTCTGCAGCTTGTGAGCCTCGTAGACGAGCAGGTCGAGCGGCAGCCCCACCGAGAGGTTGGACTTCAGCGTCGAATCCATCGACACCAGCGCGCACTTCGCGGCCTCGTCGAGCGGCGTGCTCGGCGTGATCATGCGGTCGAGCACCGGCTTGCCGTACTTCGACTCGCCGACCTGAAAGTAGCAGGTCTCGCGCGTCGCCTCGATGAAGTTGCCGGCCGAATAGACCAGGAACAGCCGCATCGCCTCGCCCTGGATCTGGCCGCCGAAGATCATCGACGCGTTGAAGTCGACCCCGGCCGCGGCGAGCGAGGCGCCGTCCTGGTCGTAGACGCGGCGCACCGCGGCGCCGAGCACGCGCACCGCGTCGAACATGCTGGTCGCGTTCCAGATCGTGATGGGCGCGCCGTCGCGGCCCTCGATCTTCTCGACCTGCAGGATCTCGCGCACCGACTGGCTGATCGACAGGTTGCCGGCCGACAGCATCACCATGAAGCGCTCGCCCGGCTTCT
>JAYSLR010000498.1:0-4990 GCA_043725365.1 Rhizobacter sp.
TGCCGCCGGAGCTCAGGAACGCAAAGTCGGCCAAAGTCGCGTTTGCGACCGTGAAGGTCAGCGGGTCGGGGTAGCCGCCGCCGGAGCCACCATTGGCGCATCCGGACAGGCAGTGGATCCCGAACGTGAAGCTGCCGAACGGGCTGCCGACGCCCGGCGAATAGGCCCCGAACGTCTGTGTCGAGGTGTCATGGATGTTCGAAATGTCTGCCAGCGCGACGTCCGTGGCGTTGAAGCCGAAGACTGTGTGCGATGTGTCGTTGCCGGTGGTGGTGAAATTCAGATCGGAACGCAGTGTGATCGTGAAGTCGACGCCCGTCCCATCGGTCTCGAGATGGACGGTGCCGTAGTTGCCGCCGCTGATGTTGAGGCCCGACGCCGCGGCGTCGAACGTGTAGTCGATGCTTTGGGCCGAAGCCACGGACGCCGACAGAACCAGCGCGAGCGCGGAGGCAGTGCCGATCAAGGATTTGGAAGGGATCATGTGGTAGCTCCAGAGACTGGGGTTAAGCGAGTCGCCGGTCGTTGCTTACGAGTTGTTGCGCAATTCGGCTTGAAGTTATTCTGATTGATGCGGCGGATGTTCGCGACCCCCGGCTCACGGGGGCAGATTGAAACGAATCGCTTGGTGCACCGCATCGCCGCGGTGGCATTTGACCTGCACTGGTCGCGACCCGGTCGGTCCGATCGCGAGTCGATAGAATTCCCTCCTCTCTCAAACCACATTTGGAGCCCTGCCATGTCGATGGCCGATCGCGACGGAAAGATCTGGATGGATGGCGCGATGGTCGACTGGCGCGACGCCAAGATCCACGTGCTGACCCACACGCTGCATTACGGCTGTGGGGCTTTCGAGGGAGTGCGTGCTTACAACACGGTGAACGGCACCGCGATCTTCCGGCTGCGCGAGCACACCGAGCGCCTGTTCAACAGCGCCAAGATCCTGCGCATGAAGATCCCGTTCACGTTCGAGCAGGTCGTGCAGGCGCAGCTGGCCGTGGTGCGCGAGAACAAGCTCGAATCCTGCTACCTGCGGCCGCTGACCTGGATCGGCTCCGAGAAGCTCGGCGTTTCGCCCAAGGGCAACACGGTGCATCTGATGGTCGCCGCGTGGCCCTGGGGCGCCTACCTCGGCGAGGAGGGCATGAAGCGCGGCATCCGCGTGAAGATCTCGAGCTACACCCGCCACCACGTGAACATCACGATGACGCAGGCGAAGGCGACCAGCAACTACACGAACTCGATCCTCGCCAACATGGAAGCCACCGACGACGGTTACGACGAGGCCATGTTGCTCGATGCGAACGGCTTCGTCAGCGAAGGCGCGGGCGAGAACCTGTTCGTCGTCAAGAACGGCGTCGTCTACACGCCCGACCTGTCGGCCGGCGCGCTCAACGGCATCACCCGCAACACCGTGTTCGCGATCTGCGCCGACCTGGGCCTGAAGGTGGTCGAGAAGCGCATCACGCGCGACGAGGTCTACATCGCCGACGAGGCGTTCTTCACCGGCACCGCCGCCGAGGTGACGCCGATCCGCGAGCTCGACCGCATCGAGCTCGGTTCCGGCTCGCGCGGCCCGATCACCGAGAAGATCCAGAGCGCGTTCTTCGACATCGTGAACGGCCGCAATCCGAAGTACGCCGAGTGGCTGAGCAAGGTTTGAAGGCGGGAATGATGAGTCGCGCACCGGTGGCAACTGTCGAAGTGAGCGCCAAGGACCTCGAAGGTCCCGGCGTGGTGTTCTGCCCGAACCCGAAGATGGCGCTGTGGAGCACGCACCCGCGCGTGTTCATTGACGTGGTCACCACCGGCGAGGGCAAGTGCCCGTACTGCGGCACGGTCTATCGCCTGAAGGCCGGCGAGAAGGCTCACGCGCATTGAGCGCGGGCGGGTGTCGGTGACCCGCGCCCTGGTCGTCGCGCCGCAGTGGATCGGCGACGCGGTGATGTCCGAACCGCTGCTCGCACGCCTGGCCGCGCGCGGCGAGCAACTCAGCGTGGCGGCGCTGCCGTGGGTCGCGCCGGTGTACCGGGCGATGCCGCAGGTCGCCGAGGTCATCGAGCTGCCGTTCGCGCACGGCCGGCTCGACTGGGCTGAGCGCCGCCGCGTGGCGCACACGCTGCGGGGCTGCTTCGACGTCGCCTACGTGCTGCCGAACTCGCTGAAATCGGCGTTGATCCCCTGGCTCGCCCGCGTCCCGAGGCGCGTCGGCTACCAGGGCGAAGGGCGCTTCGTGCTGCTGAACCGGCGCCTGCCGAATCCGAGCGGCCGCCCGCCGATGGTTGCGTTCTACGGCGCGCTTGCCGGGGAGCCTGACGGCGACGGCGAGCGCCCGCGGCTGCAGTTCGCGCCGCCCGTGCTCGATCACGCCACGAACGCGGTGGGTGTCGAGGCGGGTGCCTACTGGGTCTTCGCGCCCGGTGCCGAATACGGCCCTGCGAAATGCTGGCCGGCCGAGCGCTATGCCGAGCTGGCGCGCTCGCTGCACCGGCGGCACGGCCTGCCGGTGCTGCTGCTCGGCTCCGCCAAGGAGGCGGCGCTGTGCGAGGGGATCGCCGCGCAGGCCGAGGGCGCCTGCCGCGTGCTCGCCGGGAAGACCCCGCTGGTCGACGCGATGGCGCTGATCGCCGCGGCGCGCGGCGTCGCCAGCAACGATTCGGGGTTGATGCACGTGGCCGCCGCGTTCGGCGTGCCGCAGGCGGCGGTGTTCGGCTCGACCAGCCCGGAACACACGCCACCGTTGAACCCGCGCGCGCGGGTGCTGTGGCTGAAGCAGGAACTGCAGCTCGATTGCGCGCCGTGCTTCGACCGGGTCTGCCGTTTCGGCCACACCCGGTGCCTGACCGGCGTCAGCGCCGAGCGCGTCGAGCAGGCGCTGGCGGACGCGGTCGCCGGCTGAGGCCGGCGATCAGAGCGTCAGCTTGCCGACGTACAGCACCGGCCCGTGCGGCTTGCCGTCGGGGGAGCCGCCCGCGGTTTCGAGCGTGACGGCGAACGCATCCGTGCCCTCGAGCACCTTGCCGCGCTGAACCACGCTCGCCTTGTCGGCGGCGATCACGCCGAGCGAACGCGGCGCGCCATTGGCCGGCAGCGACCACAGCTCGAGTGACCGATCGGCCTGCAGGCGCACGTTGGTGATCGGCTTGGTGACCATCGAGCGGCCGTCGGCCGTGATGCTGGCGACGAACGAGGCCGGCGCCACCGCGCCCGGCGCGGCACCGGGCTCGGGCGCCGCGGCCGACAGCACCACGATGATCGGCGGCTGCACCGGGCCTGGGTTCGCCAGCATGACCGCGAGCACGAGCGCCGCGACCCCGGCCAGCCCCGAGAATCCGCGCCAGAACGCGAGCTGGCGCCACCAGCCTGCAGCGGCTGCGGGGCCCGCCGGGGCGCCGTGCAGGCGTTGCTCGATGCGCGGCCAGACCGCAGCCGAGGGCTGCTGCGGCTCGATCACCGCAGTCAGCGGCATCAGCCGCTCGTGCCAGGCGCGCACCGCGGCGCGCAGCGCCGGATGGGCCGGCAGCAGCGCTTCGAGGCGGCGTCGCGCCGGCCCGCGCAGCAGGCCGGCGGCATATTCCGCGGCGAGGCGGTCGGCAAGTTCGGGGCGGCTGTAGTCCATGGGATTCCGATCAGCCGCCGGCCGTGCCGGCGTCGCGCTGCAGCGCGGATTCGAGACAGCCCTTCAGCGAGAGCAGCGCGCGCCGCACCCAGGACTTGACCGTGCCGAGCGGCTGGCGCATGTTGGCCGCGACTTCGGCGTGGCTCAGGCCGTCGTAGAAGGCGAGCGCCACGCTCTGGCGCTGCTGCCCACTCAGGGATTCCATGCAGGCGGCGAGCGCACGTGCATCCGAGGCCCGGCTCAGCAGGTCGAGCGGGCCGGGCGCGTCGTCTGCCACGGTGTCGTACACGTCGGAATCCTCGTCATCGGTGTCGGAAGAATGGCGGTTCAGCTGCGGCTGGGTCTGCGAGCGGCGCAGGCTGTCGATCGTGCGGTTGCGCGCGATGCTCGTCAGCCAGGTCAGGGGCTGGCTCTGCGCAGCGTCGAAGCTCTGCGCTGCCCGCCAGACGTTGACATACACCTCCTGAAGAATGTCTTCGGCCTGGGCCCGGTCACGCTGGATACGCAGGACGACGCCGAGCAGATGCGCGCTGGTCTTCTCGTAGAGCGTGGCAAATGCCGCACGGTCGCCGACGCCGGACCGCGCGAGCAGCTGCGACAACTCGTGGCTGCGTTCGGACCAGTCGCTCTGAGGGGTCGGCATGGGGCGTGGGCGTTTCCGGCAAGGTCAATCGGCGTGAGCGCGGCGCCAATGCGTTCGTACAATCGGCGCGCAGCGAAGCCTACCCTAATGTCCGATCCGCGCGAATTCATCCTCACCCTGTCCTGTCGCGACACGAAGGGCATTGTTTACGCCGTCTCCGGCCTCTTGTACGAGGCCGGCTGCAACATCCTCGATTCGCAGCAGTTCGGCGACGTGCTCGGCCCGGACGCGACCGGGCTGTTCTTCATGCGGGTGCATTTCGAGGCGCCGCACGGGCTGGCAGACCCGGTCGCGCTCGAGGCACTGGTCGGGCCGCTGCGCGCGAAGTTCGCGATGGACCTGCAGGTCCGTTCGCTGGCGCGCCGGCCGCGCCTGTTGCTGATGGTCAGCAGGCACGGCCACTGCCTGAACGATCTGCTGTTCCGCTGCCAGTCCGGCCAGCTCGCGGCCGACATCGCCGGCGTGGTCTCGAACCACCCCGATTTCGCCGAGCTCTGCGTCAGCTACGGCGTGGCGTTCCATCACTTGCCGCTGGCCGCCGGGGCGGGCGCCGCTGCCAAGCGGGCGCAGGAGCAGCAGGTCGAGCAACTGGTCGGCGAGCAGCAGATCGACCTGGTCGTGCTGGCGCGCTACATGCAGATCCTGAGCGCCGAGTTCTGCGCGTTCCTGAAGGGCCGCGCGATCAACATCCACCACAGCTTCCTGCCCAGCTTCAAGGGCGCGAAGCC
>JAYSLR010000499.1:0-4706 GCA_043725365.1 Rhizobacter sp.
CTGGGCCGAGGGCAACGGCTTTTCCGGCCACCTCGGCTGGCACCAGGCGCTGTTCGCGCTCGAGGCGCTCGACCAGGCCGAGGCGCTGCGCCTGTTCGATGCCCACCTGCACCCCGACCCGGCGCAGATCACCTTGCAACGCCTGGACGCCTCGTCGCTGCTGTGGCGGCTGCACCTGCTCGGCGCCGACGTCGGCCCGCGCTGGACCCGCCTGCTCGACGGCTGGGACCTCTCCGAACACGCCGCCGGCGCCTACCCGTTCAACGACCTGCATGCGCTGCTGGCGCTGATCGGCGCCGGCGAACTCGCGCAGGCACAGGGTTGGGCGCGCCAGGTTGCGACACACGCCGAGCGCAGCGGCGGCAGCAACCGCGCGATCGCGCGCGATGTCGGCGTGCCGCTGATGCGCGGCATGCTCGCGTTCGCGCGGGGTCGCTTCGACGAGGCGATCGAGACGCTCTACCCGGTGCGCGCCATGGCAAGCCGTTTCGGCGGCAGCCACGCGCAGCGCGACCTGATCGACCAGACCCTGCTCGCGGCCGCGGCGCGCGCGGTCGACCGCTCGGCCGGTCGCGCACTGCTGAACGAACGCCGCCTGGCCAAGCCCGAGACGCCGCTGACCGCCCACTGGGCCGGCCGGCTCGGGCTGCGCCGGCCCGCCCACTGACCCGCCGGAGGACCGCCATGCCGACCATCGACGAACAGATCGCGCAAAGCCTGCGCGACGCCCAGCGCAGCGGCGAACTGCAGTCGGCGCCGAGCTGGGGCAAGCCGCTCGACCTGAACGACGGCTACGCGCAGACGCCCGAAGAGTTGCGCATGGCCTTCAAGGCCCTGAAGGATGCCGGCTTCGTGCCGCCGGAGGTCGAGACGATGCGCCAGATCGCGGCGCTGCGGCAGGTCATCGACGAGGCGCCCGAGGCGCCCCGGGCCGAGGCGATGCGCCGGCGCATCAGCGAGCTGCAGCAGCACCTCGCGCTGCGGCTCGAGAAGCTGCGCGTCAGCGGCACGCTCTAGGGCCGGTTCTTCGGCGTTCGGAGTCTCCTGCCCGCGCGCCGCCGGGCAAGGTGAGACTTATGCACTCCCGCGGATCGAGGTGGTCGGATAGGGTCCGAACTGAAAGAATTCGTTTCAAAGAACTCGGCGCCCCACCATGCTCAACGACCTGAAAACGCAGTTCAGCCACTCGATGCAGTCGATGCGTCGCCTGCTGCAGCAGCCGATCGGCGCGACGCCGGGCGAGCTCGAACGCAGCACGCGGTCGCAGGCGCGCGAGGAGCGCCGCCAGCGCGTGCGCCGGATGCGCCGCGACCTGTACCAGTTGCTCGAACAGCACGCCGCGTCGCGCCAGCTGATGCGGCACCTCGACCTGGTCGAGCGCACGCTGCGGGCCGAGGGCCTCACGGCGGTCGAGGCGCTGCCGGTGCGCGTCATCGCGAAGGCGCTGGTGCAGCTCGAGAAGCTGGTCTGGGACTGGTCGCCGGTCGGCCTGGCCGAGCTGCGCTCGCGCATGGCGGTGATCGTCAAGAACCGCCCGGCCGAGGCCGACTCGCGCCCCGCGCCGGTCGAGGCGCCGCCGGCACGTGCGGTTGCGCAGCAGCCGCAGGAGCTTGCCGACGTGAGCGAAGTCGACCACGCGACGTTCGAAGCGATGGAACGCAGCTGGCACGGCCGCGTGCCCGCGGCGAGCGCCGGCGTGCACGCCGCCTGAACCGGCGCGTTCAGGCGGCGGTGCTGCTGTCGCGGCATGAAGCCGCCCCGCCGGCCGATGGCGACGTGGTCGGCGCTGGCCACGGCGATCCAGTCGGCGCATTCGTTTGTCATGAGCGCCCCTGCTGACAACGTCATTTCAATGATCCCGTCGCTCGACTCGCTTCGCATGAGGCGCCGCCGGGTGCCGCCTGCCGCTCGGGCACCGGTGGAGTTCTTCGCGCGAACGCCAGCGACGTTGCCGCAAAGGCGCGCCGACCGACGCAAGCCAAGGTCGAGCGTCGGCAACGGGCCGAGACCGGCCATTCGCTATACGCGCGGGAATTCACGACGAGCCGCGAGGCTGGCGGGCAGAGGGCCCATGTCAGGCGTCAGACCGCCACCGCCTGCCGCACCGCGCGCTCCCAGTTCGTCATCAACTCGGCAGCGCGCTCGCGCGGCATCGTCGGGTGGAACGTGCGCTCGACCTGCCACTGCGTCGCGAGTTCGTCGAGGTTGCGGTAGAAGCCGCAGGACAGCCCGGCGAGGTAGGCCGCGCCGAGCGCGGTGGTCTCGATCACCTGCGGGCGCACCACCGGGATGCCCAGCAGATCGGCCTGGAACTGCATCAGCAGGTCGTTGACGCAGGCACCGCCATCGACGCGCAGCTCGGCCACCGGCGCACCGCCGGCGGCGACCGCATCGCGGCTCATCGCGGCCAGCAGTGCCGCGCTCTGGAACGCGATGCTCTCGAGCGCTGCCCGCGCGATGTGCGCGACGGTGCTGCCGCGGCTCAATCCGACGATCGCGCCGCGCGCGTCCGGTTTCCAGTACGGCGCGCCCAGGCCGGTGAAGGCCGGCACGAACATCACGCCGCCGTTGTCGGGCACGCTCTCGGCCAGGCTCTGCACCTCGCCGCTGGCGGAAATCGCCCGCAGCCCGTCGCGCAGCCACTGCACGACCGCGCCGCCGATGAACACGCTGCCTTCGAGCGCGAACTCGGGCGTCGCGGTCGGCTGCGCCGCGCTGGTCGTGATCAGCCCGTTGGTCGAGGTCTGGAAGCGCTCGCCGGTGTGCATCAGCAGGAAGCAGCCGGTACCGTAGGTGTTCTTCGCCAGGCCCGCCTTGAAGCAGGCCTGGCCGAACAGCGCGCTCTGCTGGTCGCCCGCGACGCCGCCGATCGGCACCGGCGCGCCGAGCAGTTCTGCCAGCGTGTGACCGTAGACGTGGCTCGACGGGTGAACGCCGGGCAGCACCTCGCGCGGGATCTCGAGCAGGCCCAGCAGCTCCTCGTCCCAGCGGTTGTCGTGCACATTCAGGAGCAGCGTGCGCGACGCGTTGCTCACGTCGGTCGCATGCACCGCGCCGCCCGTGAGCTGCCACATCAGCCAGGTGTCGATGGTGCCGAACGCGAGCTCGCCGCGCTGCGCCGCGGCGCGCGCGCCGGGCACGTGGTCGAGCAGCCACTTCAGCTTGGTGCCGGAGAAGTACGCGTCGAGGACCAGGCCGGTCTTGGCGCGAAACGTCGGCTCCAGGCCGCGTTCGCGCAGTGCCGCGCAGGTCGGCTCGGCGCGGCGGTCCTGCCAGACGATCGCGTTGTGCAAGGGCTCGCCGCTGCGGCGGTTCCACAGCACCGTGGTCTCGCGCTGGTTCGTGATGCCGATGGCGGCGATCTGCGCCGCCCCCAGCCCCGCCTTTGCCAGCGCCTCGCGCGCGGTGGCGAGCTGGGTGGCCCAGATCTCCTTCGGGTCGTGCTCGACCCAACCGGGTTGCGGGTAGATCTGGCGGAACTCGCGCTGGGCCATCGCGGCGATGCGCCCCTGTGCGTCGAACACGATGCTGCGCGAGCTGGAGGTGCCCTGGTCGAGGGCGAGCAGGTGGGTCTTCGTCGTCACGGATCGGTCTCCCCGGTGCGCAATCTCGCCGGCGCGCCGGGAATCAGACCGTGGCGCGTCGGGTCGGCTTGCGTCGTGGGGGCGATTCTGCCGCGACCGGCCACGAACGCATCGCCATCTCGACGCTGGCCAGCAGGCTGGCGCGCGGCGCGCCGTCCTTGGCCTGCATCGACATGCCCTGGTAGACGGTGGCGTAGAAATTCGCGAGCGCGTTGGCATCGGTGCCGGGCGGCAGCTCGCCCTCGTCGATCCCGCGCTGGATGCGTGCCTGTATCGCCGCGACGCCGAGCGCACGCCGCTTCACCAGGGCGGTCTGGATGTGCTCGGCGGCGACCGAGCAGTTCGTCGCCGCCATCACCATCATGCAGCCGAGCGGGTGGCAGGCTTCGGTCAGTTCCACGGCCGCCTCGTTGAGCAGGCGCTCGATCGCCCCGCGTGCGGTCGGCTCCTCGTCGAGCGCGCGCTGACCGAAGCCACCCGGCCCCTTGCCGTAGCGTTCGATCGCCTCGAGAAACAGGTGCGCCTTGTCGCCGAACGCGGTGTACAGGCTGGGCGGCGTGATGCCCATCGCGGCGGTCAGGTCGCTGATCGATGCGGCCTCGTAGCCATGTTCCCAGAACACGTGCATCGCCTTGTCGAGCGCGGTGTCGCGATCGAACGACAGCGGCCGGCCGCGCGGTCTCGGCGGCGCGGGGGCGGCCACCCTTGTCTCGATTGTCTTTTTCATAACGATCGCTAATAAATCTCTTGACGAGGCCTCGTGCGATGGCTACATTGTGCCACATGCCGTAGCGTTCACTACGAAATATCCGACCCCGGCCCCAGGCCTCCAGTTCCCCGCTTTTCGCAACCGCCGAGACGATTCTCCGGCGGGTCGGGCGGAGCCTTGCCGGGTCGATCGTCAATGACCGACACCTCGAAGGAAATCACCATGTCGAACCACCTTCCGCCCCTCGCCCGCCGCCGTCTCTGGGTCGCCGGCACCGTGCTGACCGCGCTGTCGGCCGTCGCCACCGCGGTGTTCAGCCTGCACTCCGGCACCGCGGACGCCTCGCCGGCCGCGGTGGTGGCGGCCACGGCCGTCTCGGTCGCGACCGTCGTCGCCGACAACGTCGCGACCTG
>JAYSLR010000500.1:0-5044 GCA_043725365.1 Rhizobacter sp.
CGCTGCTGTGGGTCGGCTGGTTCGGCTTCAACGCGGGTTCCGCGCTCGAGGCCGGCAACAGCGCCGTGCTGGCGTTCATGAACACCTTCAGTGCCACGGCGGCCGCGGTGCTCACCTGGTGCATCGGCGAATCGCTGATGAAGGGCAAGGCCTCGATGCTCGGGGCTGCGTCCGGCGCAGTGGCAGGCTTGGTCGCGATCACCCCGGCGGCCGGCAACGTCGGCCTGATGGGCGCGATCGTGGTCGGCGGCATTGCCGGCTTCGCCTGCCTGTGGGGCGTGACCGGTCTGAAGAAGCTGCTCGGTGCGGACGACTCGCTCGACGTGTTCGGCGTGCACGGCGTGGGCGGGATCACCGGCGCGCTGCTGACCGGCATCTTCAACAACCAGGCGCTCGGTGGCCCGGGGTTGGTGACGGACTGGGTGACCGCGACGGTCGGCTCCAACGGCATGTGGGACCAGTTCCTGATCCAGCTCAAGGGCGTGGCCCTGACGATCGTCTGGTCGGGCGTGGTCTCGCTGGTCGCCTACTTCATCGTCGACAAGGTCATCGGCCTGCGCGTGACCGAGGAAGACGAGCGCGAGGGCCTGGACATCAGCGCCCACGGCGAGACGGCGTACCACAACTGACGGCTGCGCCAGACAGGACAGCGGGGTTGCCGGTGGCAACCCCTGCAAGGTGGGGGCCGCATGCGCGGCCCCTTTTTCATTGACGGGGGCGCTTGCGTCGCCGGCCTGCGGTCCCCAGATGCCTAGAATCGTCCCAGCGCCTCAACGCTTCGAGAGACCCCTGCATGGTTCCGCACCTCATCACCGCGCTCAACGGCCCGATCAACGAACTGGAGCAGCGCATCCTCGAATCGCTGCCGGCGATCGAGCGCTGGTTCCGGCTCGAGTGGATGGAACACACGCCACCCTTCTACACCTCGGTGGACGTGCGCAACGCCGGCTTCAAACTCGCGCCGGTCGATACCAACCTGTTCCCCGGCGGCTTCAACAATCTGACGGTCGAGATGCTGCCGCTGGCGGTGCAGGCGGCGATGGCGGCGATCGAGAAGATCTGCCCCGAAGCGAAGAACCTGCTGCTGATTCCCGAACGGCACGCGCGCAACACCTTCTACCTCGCCAATCTGCAGCGCCTGATGCAGATCTTTCACATGGCCGGGCTGAACGTGCGCCTGGGCACGCTCGACGAATCGATCACGCAGCCGACCGAGGTTGCGCTGCCCGACGGCAGCACGCTGACGCTGGAGCCGCTGCTGCGCACGCGCGGGCGCCTGGGCCTGAAGAACTTCGACCCCTGCACGATCCTGCTGAACAACGACTTGTCGGGCGGCGTGCCGAGGGTGCTCGACAACCTGCACGAGCAGTACCTGCTGCCGCCGCTGCATGCCGGCTGGGCGACGCGGCGCAAGTCGAACCACTTCCATGCGTACGAAGAGGTCGCGAAGAAGTTCGCCAAGCTGCTGGGCATGGACCCGTGGCTGATCAACCCGATGTACGCGCGCTGCGGCGCGGTGAATTTCGAGGACGGCAGCGCCGACGAATGCCTGATGAGCAACGCCGAGACGCTGCTCGGCAAGGTGCGCCGCAAGTACAAGGAGTACGGCATCCAGGAGAAGCCGTTCATCTTCGTCAAGGCCGATGCCGGCACCGGCGGCGCCGGCATCATGACGGTGCGCGACCCGAAGGACCTGGCGGACCTGTCGCGCAGCACCCGCCAGCGCATGGGCGTGGGCAAGGACGGCCAGGAGGTGCACGAGGTCATCCTGCAGGAGGGCGTGCCGACCTACGAGCGCGTCAACGGCGCGGTCGCCGAGCCGGTGGTCTACATGATCGATCGCTACGTGGTCGGCGGCTTCTACCGCGTCAACGCCGAGCGCGGCATCGACGAGAACCTGAACGCGCCGGGCGCGAGCTTCGTGCCGCTCGCGTTCGCCGAGCACAACCAGTTGCCGCGGCCGGGCGCCAAGCCGGGTGCGAGCGCGCCGAACCGCTTCTACATGTACGGCGTGATCGCGCGGCTGGCGATGGTCGCGGCGAGCTACGAACTGGAAGCGACCGATCCGAACGCCGAGGTCTACGAGTAGGGCTGGACCATGCCCGGGTTGCGGAGCCGCGACATCTGCACGGGCGCTCGCGCGAGACCCCGGCTCCGGGCGCAGAATCGGCCGCATCGTGTCCGACGCCCGTGATCTGCCACGGAGCTTGATTCTGTGAGCAGCAAAACCGGCGGTTCCAGCGTTGCCGCCCTGACCCTTGGCGCACTGGGTGTGGTCTATGGCGACATCGGCACCAGCCCGCTGTATGTCATGAAGACCGTTTTCGATTCCGCGAACGGCTTGACCCTGAATCCAGCGAACCTGATCGGCATCGTCTCGCTGATCTTCTGGTCGCTGATGGTCGTCGTCACGCTGAAGTACGTGACCCTGATCATGCGCGCCGACAACCACGGCGAGGGCGGCATCATGGCGCTGCTCGCGCTGGCGGCCTCGTCGGTGGCCGACAAGCCCAAGTTGCGCCACCTGCTGCTGATGAGCGGGGTGTTCGGAGCCGCGCTGTTCTACGGCGACGGCGTGATCACGCCGGCCATCTCGGTGCTTTCCGCGGTCGAGGGTCTCGAACTGGCCGTTCCGTCGCTGGCGCCGTATGTCGTGCAGATCACACTGGTGGTCCTGGTCGCCCTGTTCATGCTGCAAAAGTACGGGACCGCCGGGATCGGCGCCGCGTTCGGGCCGGTGATGGTGGCGTGGTTCCTCGTGCTGGCCGGCTCCGGGCTGGTCCATCTGCTGGAAGCACCGGCGATCCTGGCGGCGCTGAATCCGCTCGCCGGCCTGGCGTTCGCGCTGCAGCATCGATGGATCGCCTTCGTCGCGCTCGGCGCGGTCGTGCTCGCGCTGACCGGCGCCGAGGCGCTGTATGCCGACATGGGGCACTTCGGCGCCGGGCCGGTGCGGCTGTCGTGGTTCGTGTTCGTGCTGCCGGCGCTGGCCCTGAACTACTTCGGCCAGGGCGCGCTGCTGCTGGCCCATCCGGGCGCACTGGAGAACCCGTTCTTCCGGATGTTTCCGCAATGGGCGCTGGTGCCGATGGTGCTGCTCGCCACGGTGGCCACGGTGATCGCGTCGCAGGCGGTGATCTCGGGTGCGTTCTCGATGACCAAGCAGGCGATCCAGCTCGGCTTCCTGCCGCGCATGCGCATCATGCACACCTCGGCCGAGGAGATCGGCCAGATCTACGTGCCGGGGGTCAACGCCGCGCTGCTGGTCGCGGTCATCGCCGCCGTGGTGGGCTTCCGCTCTTCCACCGCGCTGGGAGCGGCCTACGGCATTGCCGTGACCGGCACGATGATGATCACCACCTTCCTGACTTACTTCGTGCTGCGTTACGCATGGAAGTTCGACCCGTGGCTGGCCGCGCTGGCCACCGCCTTCTTCTTCGTGGTTGATCTGCTGTTCTTCAGCGCGAACCTGCTGAAGATCGTCGACGGCGGATGGTTCCCGCTCGCCATCGCCGCGATCGTCTTCACCGGCATGGTGACGTGGGCGCGCGGTCGCGAACTGCTGTCCGCAAGCCTGCGCGCCGACGCGATCGAACTCGAGCCCTTCCTGAAGAACGTGCTCGCCGACTCGCCCCTGTGCGTGCCCGGCACGGCGGTGTTCATGAACGCGGAGGCCGATCTGACGCCCACCGCGCTGCTGCACAACCTGAAGCACAACCACGTGCTGCACGAATCGAACCTGTTCGTCACCGTCTACACCCGCGAGGTGCCGTGGATCCCGGTCAACGAACGGGCGACCGCGCGCGTGCTTTGCAAGGGCTGCTGGGCCGTGGCGCTGCAGTTCGGCTTCAAGAACGACCAGGACGTGCCGGCCACGCTGGAACCGTTGCGGGACCAGGGCATCGTGCTCGACCCGATGGCGACCTCGTACTTCCTGTCGCGATCGACGATCGTGCCGACCCTGGGGACCGGCATGGCGCCGTGGCGCGAGAAGCTCTATGCCAACATGCATCGGAATGCGGCCTCGGCGGCGGACTTCCTGAATCTGCCCCCGAACCGGGTGGTCGAGCTCGGCACCAAGGTGCAGATCTGAATCGGGCACCCCGGGCGCGGGGCACAATGCCTGTCGATCGGCAAACCCGGCAGTCGGCTTGAGCACCACTTCTTCGTCCTCCCGGTCGGCACTGGCCGGGCTCACCCTCGCGGCGGTCGGCATCGTCTACGGCGACATCGGCACGAGCCCGCTGTACGCGCTGAAGGAGGTGTTCGCACACGGCCACGTCATCCTGACCGCGGAGAACATCTACGGCGTGCTCTCGCTGGTGTTCTGGACGCTGACGGTCGTGGTCTCGGTCAAGTACGTGGTGCTGATCCTGCGCGCCGACAACAACGGCGAGGGCGGCCTGATCGCGATGCTGGCACTCGCGTCGACCGCGGTGCGCGGCAAGCCGGCGCTGCGCCGGCGCCTGCTGCTGCTGGGCATCTTCGGCACCGCGATCTTCTTCGGCGACGGCGTCATCACGCCGGCGATCTCGGTGCTGTCGGCGGTCGAGGGCCTGGAAGTCGCGGCCCCGGCGCTGAACCAGTACGTCGTTCCGATCACGCTGCTGGTGCTGACCGGGCTGTTCTTCGTGCAGCGCCACGGCACCGCGCGTGTCGGCCGGATGTTCGGGCCGGTGATGGTCGTGTGGTTCATCGTGCTGGCGGTGCTGGGCCTGCAGCACATCGTCGAGAACCCGGCGATCCTGTGGGCGCTGAGCCCGCACTACGCGCTCGTGTTCCTGGTCGGCAACCCGCACGTCGCGTTCATCGCGCTCGGCTCGGTGGTGCTGTGCGTGACCGGCGCCGAGGCGCTGTACGCGGACCTGGGCCACTTCGGCAAGAAGCCGATCCGCCTGGCCTGGTTCGGCCTGGCGATGCCGGCACTGGTGCTGAACTACTTCGGCCAGGGCGCGATGCTGCTGCAGCACCCGAGCCGCGTGAAGAACCCGTTCTACGAGATGGCGCCGGAGTGGGCGCTGTACCCGCTGATCGGCCTGGCGAC
>JAYSLR010000501.1:0-4197 GCA_043725365.1 Rhizobacter sp.
GTGCACGAGGCGGCGCGCGAGCAGCAGGCCCACGATCAGCACGAACAAGGTGTAGGCGTACGCGGTGCGGCCGGACAGATCGAAGTCGAAGCGGCCGAACGGCGTCAGCAACGGCCCCATCGCCACACCCTGTAGGCCATCGGCGCCGCCGGTCAGCCAGTCGAGCTTGTTCGCGAGTTCGTACAGGATCGAGGCGACGCCGAGCGTGACCATCAGCCGCGTCAGATCGGACCCGCGCAGGATCAGCAGGCTGCTGACCGCGCCGAGCACGGCGCTGAGCGCCACCGCGACCAGCATGCCGACCCACGGGTCGGGCATCACGAGCTTGGCGAACAGCGCCGCCGCATACGCACCGAAGCCGAAGAACGCGGCGTGGCCGAGCGAGACGCTGCCGGCGTAGCCCAGGATCAGATCCAGCGAGACCGCGAACAGCGCCAGGATCGCGATCTCGTTCAGCAGCAGCGCCTGCGCCGGCAGCGCCACCCACGAACCCAGCAGCGCGAGCAGCAGCGCGCCCTCCCACCAGCGCCAGCGCGCGTCGTGCTTCAGCCCGGTCGCGGCCGCGCTCACTTCCCGCTCCCCGCGCGCGCGAACAAACCCTGCGGCCGGATGATCAGGATCACGATCATCAGCGTGTAGACGATGAACGCGCCGAGCTTGGGCACGTAGTACTTGCCGGCGACGTCGGCGATGCCGAGCAGCAGCGCCGCGAGCAGCGGGCCGGTGATCGTGGTCGTGCCGCCGACCGAGCAGACGATCAGGAAATAGATCATGAACTTGAGCGGAAAGTTCGGGTCCAGGCCCAGCACCTCGGCGCCGAGCGCGCCGCCCAGCCCGGCCAGGCCGGAGCCGACCGCGAAGGTCAGCAGGAAGATCCGGTTCACGTTCAGGCCCATGCCGCCGGCCACCCGCGGGTCGTCGACCGAGGCCCGCAGCTGCGCGCCGAAGCGCGTGCGCGTCAGCACCGCCTGCAGCGCGAAGGTCAGCGCCGCGCAGACCACGATGATGAAGAGGCGGTACTTGCCGACGCCGACCCAGCTGATGTCGAAGCGGCCCTGCAGCCAGGCCGGCAGCGTGATGTTCTGCTGCATCGAGCCGACGACGTAGTCGACCGCGGTGACCGCGATGAACACCAGCCCGATCGAGAACAGCACCTGGTCGAGGTGCGGCTTGGCGTACATGCGCCGGTACAGCAGCGGTTCGAGCAGCGCGCCGATCAACGCAGCGCCGAGGAACGCGAGCGGCAGGGTTGCCAGGAACGGCACGCCGAGCCGGTTCATCAGCAGCACCGTGATGTAGCCGCCCGCCATCGCGAACGCGCCGTGCGCGAGATTGATGAAGTTCATCAAGCCCAGCGTCACGGCCAGCCCGACCGCGAGCACGAACAGCAGCATGCCGTAGGCGATGCCGTCGAAGAGCAGCGTCAGCATGGGGCGGGCGCTCGCCAATCAAGCCCGCGCGCCCGGCCGCCGGGCCGCCCCAGGGCCCCGGCGCGCTTCCCCCCGGGGGAGTGTCGCCGCAGGCGCCGAGGGGTCGTCATTTCTGCTTGCCGGGATCCTTCACCGCCTTGATGACGTCGAACTCGACGTTGTACAGCCCGTTGTTCATCGCCGGCACGCGCTCGACCTTGCGGATGTAGACGTCCTGCACGATGTCGCGCGTCTGCGCGTCTATGAGCACCGGGCCGCGCGGGCTCTCGAAGACCTGGCCCTTCATCGCGTTCAGCAGCGCCTCGCCGCCGGCGCCCTTGGTCGCCTCGAGCGCCTTGTAGATCACGCGCATGCCGTCGTAGCCGCCGACCGCCATGAAGTTCGGGCGGAACTTGTTCGCGGCCTCGAACGCGGCGACGAACTTCTTGTTCGTCGCCGACGGATGCGCGGCCGAGTAGTGGTGCGAGTTGACGACGCCGATCGCCACGTCGCCCATCTCGGCGAGCTGGTCGTCGTCGGTCACGTCGCCGGTGGCGATCAGCCTGATACCGCTCTTGTCCAGCCCGCGCTCGGCGAACTGCTTCATGAACGCCGCGCCCTGGCCCGAGGGCAGGAACACAAACAGCGCATCGGGCTTGACGTCGATCACCTTCTGCAGCACCGGCGCGAAGTCGGGCGCGCGCAAAGGCGTGCGCAGCTTGTCGAGCACCTGGCCGCCGTCGAGGCGGAACTGGCTGTCGAAGAACTTCTCGGCGTCGAAGCCCGGGCCGTAGTCGGCCACCAGCGTGACGGCCTTCTTGATCTTGTTCTTCGCGGCCCAGTCGGCGATCGCCACCGTGACCTGCGGCAAGGTGAAGCTGGTGCGCACGATGTACGGCGAGGCCTGCGTGATGCTGCTGGTGGCAGCCGCCATCACGACCAGCGGCGTCTTGCTCTGCGTGGCCAGCGGCGCGGTGGCGAGCGCGGTCGGCGTGATGCCGAAGCCGGCGATCACCGCGACCTTGTCGTTGACGATCATTTCCTGCGCGATGCGCTTGGTCGCGTCGGGCACGGCGCCGTCGTCCTTCAGGATGACCTCGACCGTGCGCCCCGCGACCTTGTTGCCGTTCTGCGCCATCCACAGTTTGACCGCCG
Source organism: Rhizobacter sp. (assembly GCA_043725365.1). GTDB lineage: Bacteria > Pseudomonadota > Gammaproteobacteria > Burkholderiales > Burkholderiaceae_C > LMDS01. The sequence goes on from JAYSLR010000501.1 coordinate 2,565, forward strand.
CGTCGATCTGGCGGCCGGTCGAGGCCGACTGGCCGGTCATCGGCAGGATCAGGCCGATCTTGATCGGGCCGGTGTCGGCGGCATAGGCGCTCGCCGCAGCGCTCGTCAAGAGCGCGACCGCGAGCTTCAGGGCATGGCGTTTGGTGATCATGGTGTCTCCGGGGGATGGCAGTGAACAGACCGGGGCCAACTGTAGCGAACTGTCGACGCTGGCTATCATGGTTCAAACCCCTGTACGGAGAGACACGATGACGCATCGCAACGCCCCGCCCTTCCGCGCCGACCACGTCGGCAGCTTCCTGCGACCGAAGTTCCTGCTCGACGCGCGCGAACAACGCGCCAAGGGCGCGATCACGGCCGAGCAGCTGCGCGCGGTCGAGGATCAGGCGATCACCGAGATCGTCAGGTTCCAGGAAGACGTGGGTCTGCAAAGCATCACCGACGGCGAGTTCCGGCGCACCTACTTCCACATCGATTTCCTCGAGCAACTGGGTGGCGTGAAGACCGACATCCCGGTCACGATCGAAAAACCCGACGGCACGCAAGAGCTCGCCCCACCGGTGATGCGCGTGATCGACAAGGTGCGGCACGTGAAAGACATCCAGCGCGCCGACTTCGAGTACCTGAAGAGCCAGGTGTCGGCGGGGCGCACGCCCAAGGTCACGATCCCGTCGCCGACGATGCTGCACTTCCGCGGCGGCCGCGCCGGCATCAGCAGGCAGCACTACCCCGAACTCGACCCCGAGTTCTACGACGACGTGGCGAAAGCCTACGGCGAAGAGCTGCAGTCGCTCGCCGACGCCGGCTGCACCTACGTGCAGATGGACGACACCAACATGGCCTACCTGTGCGACGAGAAGATGCGCGAAGCGGCACGCCAGCGCGGCGACGACCCGAACGAGCTGCCGCACCGCTACGCCGGCTTCATCAACAAGGTGGTCGCGCACAAGCCTGCGGGCATGCTGCTTGCGATGCACCTGTGCCGCGGCAACTTCAAGAGCACGCACGCGGCGGCCGGCAACTACGAGCCGGTGGCCGAAGCGCTGCTCGCCGAGATGAACCTCGACGCCTACTTTCTCGAATACGACGACGACCGCTCGGGCGACTTCCGCCCGCTGCGTTATCTGCCCAAGGGCAAGATCGTCGTGCTCGGCCTCGTGACCACCAAGTTCGGGGAGATGGAGAGCAAAGACGCGCTCAAGCGCCGCATCAACGAGGCCGCGAAGTACGCGCCGCTGGAGCAGCTCTGCCTGTCACCGCAATGCGGCTTCAGCAGCACGGTGCACGGCAACAACATCGCGGTGCAGGCGCAACGCGACAAGCTGCGGCTGGTGGTGGAAGTAGCGCAGGAAGTCTGGGGCTGAAACCAGCCGCTTCCGAGGCGCCCGCGCCGGCTACAGAAAGCCGACCGAGATCCAGGGGATCGCCGCGATCACGATGAGCGCGACGAACAGCGCGCCCAGGTGCGGCCAGACGCGGCCGATGGCCTGGTCGGGCGCGACCTTGCCGATCGCGCAGGCGGCGTAGAAGCCGACGCCGAACGGCGGCGTGAACAGGCCCAGGCCCATCGCGAAGACCGCCGTCATCGCGTAGTGCACTTCGTGGATGCCGAGCGCGCGCGCCACCGGGAACA
>JAYSLR010000502.1:0-6000 GCA_043725365.1 Rhizobacter sp.
CGGTGTTCTTCGTCGACGACGACCCGGCGCGCGACGCGCAGGCGCAATCGGCGCTCGAAACCGCGGCGCGCCAGGTCGGCTTCGACGACATCCAGTTCCAGTACGAGCCGATCGCGGCGGCGTTCGACTACGAACGCAGTACGACAAGCGAGCAGGTCGTGCTGGTCGCCGACATCGGCGGCGGCACCTCCGACTTCTCGGTCGTGCGCGTCGGTCCGCAGCGCATCGACCAGCCCGACCGCAAGGCCGACATCCTCGCGAACCACGGCGTGCACGTGGCCGGCACCGACTTCGACCGCCGCGTCGAGCTGGGCGCCATCCTGCCGGCCTACGGCTTCGGCGCGCTGGGGCCGAGTGTGGCCGGCGCGCCGGCGCGCGAGGTGCCCAGCGGCGTCTACTTCGACCTCGCCACCTGGCACCTGATCAACACCGTCTACAGCCCGGGGCGCGTCGCCGAGCTGCGCGCGATGCGCGGCTTCTATGCCGAGGCGAAGCACCACGAGCGCTTGATGGTCGTCGTCGACGAGCGCCTCGGCCACGAGCTGATGGCGCGCGCCGAGCAGGCCAAGATCGATGTCGCCGGCGGCGGAGCGACCAGCATCGACCTGAGCCACACCGAACACCGCCTGCGCGCCGCGCTGACCGAGGCGCAGGCGGCACAGGCGATCGAGGCGGACATCGAGCGCATCGTCGGCGCGGCGCGTGCCGCGGTGGCCCAGGCGGGCCTCGCGCCGGCGCAGGTCGACGCGCTCTATTTCACCGGCGGCTCGACCGGCCTGCGGCTGCTGACCGACCGGATCGCCGCGGCCTTCGCGTCCGCGCAGGTGGCGCGCGGCGACCGCTTCGCCAGCGTCGCTACCGGCCTGGGCCTGCACGCGCAGCGCTGGTTCGGCGGCCGCTGAATCCGAGCGGCACCTCCCCCTTTGGGGGGCTTAAGAAACGCTTACGGTTTGTTGAGGGAAGTCTTACGAACGCGTCCGGCGCGGCGCTTCTACAGTCTGCGCACGCCGTCGGAAACACCGACGGCGCCAGCTTCCACCACGACGCGAGACCTCCATGCACACCACCGCACACACCGAACACGGCACGGCGCCGGCCACGAGCGCGCCGCACGCCAGCACCCCCGCACCGAGCCGCCACGACGGCTATCTGGGCATTCACAAGGCCTTGCGCCTGTTCATGACGGACACGCTGACGCGCGTCGGCCGCACCGATCCGGGCGACGACGCCGAGGTCCACTCGATGCTCGAGCAGGTGCGTGATCTGCTGGGCCTGTGCGAGCTGCACGTCAAGGACGAGAACGACTTCCTGCACCCGGCACTGGAGCGCGCGCGCACCGGCAGCGCCGCGCGCGCGCAGCAGGAGCACGTGCAGCACCTCGAGGCGATCCACGACCTGGGCGACCTGACCGGGCTGATCGCCGACACGCGCGACACCGCACGCGCCGCCGCGCTGGCCCGGCTGTACCGCGCGATGGCGCTGTTCGTGGCCGAGAACCTCGAGCACATGCACCTCGAAGAGACCGAGCACAACGCCGTTCTGTGGGCTCACTACAGCGACGCCGAGTTGCTCGGGATCGAGCACGCGCTGGTGGCGTCGATCCCGCCGCAGGCGATGGTCAAGGCGTTGTACTGGTTCATGCCCGCGCTCAACGCCCCGGAACGCGCCGCCATGCTGCAGGGCATGCAGCGCGGCATGCCGCCCGAGGCCTTTCTCGGCATCGTCGACATCGCACGCCGCACGCTGCCCGGGCCCGACTTCGCCAAGCTCGCCCGCGCGCTCGGCCTGCCGCCGGTGCCCGGGTTCGCGGCCGCCTGAGCGGGCGGCCTCAGTGCGGCACGCTGGCCAGGCGCAGCGGCCGGCCGACGCACAGGCGGAAGCGCCCGCGGCCGGTCTTCTCGATCCGCAGGCAGGCCTGGCGATCGACCAGCCGGCGCGCCAGCAGCACCAGGCGCGCTTCGAGGTTGTCGCTGACGTCGGGCAGGCGAATCTCCGCCGACAGCCGCAGTTCGCGGTTGCTGAATTCGGTCCGGCCGTCCTGCGCGTGGTCGCGCAGCAGCTTCCAGAGCACCGCGCCGGCGACGCCCTTGATCAGGTAGTCGTCGTCGAGGAACACGCTGCCGTCGGCCTCGAAGTAGCGCACCCGCAGCGGGGCAGCCTCGACCGGCCCCGTCGGCGGCTCCGGCGCATCGCGGTCGCGAGCGAGCGCGTCGTCCTCCGGGACTTCGGCGCCGAGCTGAAAGCAGCGCACCAGCGCACCGACCTGCGCGGCGATCGAGACCAGCGCGTCCTCGTCGTCCCAGCTGAAGCGCATCTCGTGTGGGCTTTCGACGAACAGCACGCCGAGCAGCAGGTCGCCGCAGGTGATCGGCACGGCGAGCTGGCTGTGCGGCTGCGCCAGACCGGGCAGCGGGATCTCGTGCTCGAGCGTGTCGAAGCCGCCGCCTTCGGACACGCGCTCGCGGATCGCGCGGCTGTACGCGTACTCCAGCGTCATGTGGTTGATGCGGATCGGCGTGCGCAGCCGCGCGGCGACGCCGATCACGCCCTCGCCGAGCGGGATTTCCGAGCCCACGCCCGATGCGCCGTAGCCGCGGCTCGCGACGGTGTACAGGCGCTGCCCTGCGGCATCGAGCATCAGCAGCATCGCATGGCCGATGCGCAGCTCGCGCCCGAGCGCGTCGAGCGTCGCCTCGAGCAGTTCGCCGAGTTCGCCGCAGGCCAGCAGGCGCCCGGCGATGCGGCGCAGGATCGACAGGCGGTTCAGGCCGTCCGCCGGCGCGTCGATGCCCGGTGAGGTGACCGGGTCGATACCGCTGACCTCGTACAGGTCGGCGCCGAGCAGCCGGAACACCCCGCTCATGCCGGTGTGCGAGGCGATGCCGGCGAGCTTCGCCTTCATGCGCTCGAACAGCGGGCCGGCCGTCTCGGTGCGCTGGTAGCGCGCCTGGATGCGGTAGATCGCACCGCTGCGCGGATCGATCACGAGCAGCTCGGTGTGCGGGTTCTCGAGCACGTTGCGTCGCGTCTTGTTGAAGAACTGGAACGACAGCGCCAGGTGCGCGCCGTCGACGTATTCGACCTGCGACAGGTAGGTGACGTTCGGCGTGCCGTCGGCGGCGCAGGTCGCCATCACGCCGGGGATCGCGCCCTCGAGGCAGGGCCGGATCGCGTCGAGCGACAGGCTCATCGCGCCCCCCGCCCGGCCGCGGAACCCAGCGCCGCGCCGGCCTTCGGCCCGGGGGTCTGGTCGAACGCCGCGGCGGGCGTGAAGCACACCGCGACCAGGTCCCCGGGCCGGTGGTCGAACATCGTCTTCGCGACCTCGCCCGCGAAGCCGAGACCGCCGATCTCCGCGGCGAAGCGCTCGATGTAGGTCTGCACCAGCGCCTCGTCGCCCGGCTCGACCGGCACGACGACCGCGTCGCCGCCCTTGAACTGCAGCGTCCGGTTGCTCGACGGTTCGCTGAACACGACCGCGATCTGGCCGTTCGCGCGCAGGTCGTCGAGCACGAGGCGGCTGGTGCCGGCGTGCAGGAACAGCGTCAACCTGCGCCGGTCGTTCGACAGCCGACAGCCCATCGCGCGCATCAGGTGCGGGCGCTGCAGCGCGTCGCGGCTCGCCACGTGGATCGACACGCGGCGGTCGATCAACGCGGCTTCGTCGGGACCGATCAAGGCGGGCACGGCGCTGCTCATGACCGCCGCAGTGTAAGGGGCTGCGACCGCCTCGCGCACCCGCGCTGCCGTGAACTCGTCAGGCGCCCAGCACCGCGGCGATCGCGACCGCGGTGGCCTCGACGTTCGCGTTGTTCAGGCCCGCCACGCAGATGCGCCCGGAGCGCAGCATGTAGACGCCGTGCGTCTCGCGCAGCGCGTCGACCTGCGCGGCCGTCAGGCCGGTGTAGCTGAACATGCCGCGCTGCGTCAGGAAGTAGTCGACGTTGCGGCCCGGCAGCTTGGCCGAGAGCACACCGTGCAGCTGGCGGCGCATCGCCAGGATGCGCTCGCGCATCGCGCCGAGCTCGCGCTCCCAGCTGCGCCGCAGCTCGGGCTCGGTCAGCACCGTCGCGACGATCTGGCCGCCGTGGATCGGCGGGCTCGAGTAGTTGCGGCGCACCGTGAACTTCAGCTGGCCGAGCACCAGCGCCGCCTGCGCCGCGTCGGGGCAAACGACGCTGAGCGCGCCGCAGCGTTCGCCGTAGACGCTCATGCTCTTCGAGAACGAGTTCGCGATGAAGAAGCTGACGCCGGCGCTCGCCAGCGCGCGCACCGCGAACGCGTCTTCCTGGATGCCGTCGCCGAAGCCCTGGTAGGCCAGATCGAGGTAGGGAAGCAGCTCACGTTCGCGCAGCACCGGGATCAGCGTCTCCCACTGCGCGGCGTCCAGGTCGACGCCGGTCGGGTTGTGGCAGCACGCATGCAGCAGCACGATGCTGCGCGCCGGCAGGCTGCGCAGCGTCGCGAGCATCGCGTCGAACCTCAGGCCACCGCTGGCCGGGTCGTAGTACGGGTAGGTGTTCACCGTCAGGCCCGCGCCTTCGAACATCGAGCGGTGGTTGTCCCAGGTCGGGTCGCTGACCCAGACCTGGCTGCCCGGGAAGTAGCGCGCCAGAAAGTCCGCGCCCACCTTCAGCCCGCCGCTGGAGCCCACCGACTGGATCGTCGCGACCCGCCCCGACCTGACCGCCTCGTGATCGGCCCCGAACAGCAGTTCCTGGACCGCGCTGCGGAAGTTCGCCGCGCCCTCGATCGGCAGGTAGGGCTTGGGGCCGCCCTTGGCGACCACCGCGGCCTCGGCGCGCCGCACCGAGTCGAGCACCGGAATGCGCCCTTCGTCGTCGAAGTAGATGCCGATCGACAGGTTGATCTTGTTCGGCCGCGGGTCCTTCTGGAAGTCCTCGTTCAGGCTCAGGATCGGGTCGCCGGCGAACGGCGGGATGTGTTCGAACATGGGTTTGCCTCAATGGATCGTGTCTTTGGCGGCGAGCGCCGCCTCGATGTCGCGCTTCAGCGATTCGGGCTTGTCGGTCGGCGCGTAGCGCTTCAGCACCTTGCCGTCGCGCCCGACCAGGAACTTCGTGAAGTTCCACTTCACCGCCTTGCTGCCGAGGATGCCCGGGGCTTCGGCGGTCAGCCATTTCCACAGCGGGTGCGCCTCGCCGCCGTTGACCTTGACCTTGCCCATCATCGGGAAGCTGACGCCGTAGTTGAGCTGGCAGAACGACGCGATCTCGCCGTCGCTGCCCGGGTCCTGGCCGCCGAACTCGTTGCTCGGGAAGCCGAGCACCACCAGGCCCTGGTCGCGGTACGCCTTCCACAGATCCTCGAGCCCGGCGAACTGCGGCGTGAAGCCGCACGCGCTCGCGGTGTTGACGATCAGCATCACCTTGCCGCGCTGGGTCGAGAGCTGCGCCGGCCGGCCTTCGATCGACAAGGCCTCGAAATCGTAGATGCTCATGCAGGGTCTCCCGGAGTGGTGCCGCAGGCAGGCGGCCGGAACGGATCGTACCGCCGCGGCCGGCGCGGATCTGCCGGTGACCGCGCGTTCCGAGAACACGCCGATCGCGGCGCCCCGTTCGCTCAATGCTTGTCGCTGCGCGCGATCGCGAGCAGGTGGTTCAGCTCTTCGCGGTAGTTCACGCGGTTCGCCTTGTGCCAGCGGTAGATCAGCCACATCGTGCCGGCGACGACGCCGCCGAACAGCGCGATCGCGGTGAACGCCGACAGCCCGAACTTCGTCATGCCGGTGTAGAACGCGCCCAGGCCGAGGATGCAGGCCTGCTCGTTGAAGTTCTGCACCGCGATCGAGCGGCCCGCGCCCATCAGGTTCGCACCGCGGTGCTGCAGCAGCGCGTTCATCGGCACCACCATGTAGCCGCCGATCGCGCCCAGGATCACCAGGAACGGCGCCGCGACCCAGACGTTGGTGATCGCGTTCAGCCCGATCACCAGCAGCCCGAGCAGGATGCCCAGCGGGATCACGCTGGTGGCCTGGTC
>JAYSLR010000503.1:0-5291 GCA_043725365.1 Rhizobacter sp.
GCACGACACGATGCTGCAGAGCTACGTGCTCGAGGCGCACAAGCCGCACGGCCTCGAAAGCCTGGCCGAGCGCCACCTCGGCCGCAAGGGCCTGAGCTACGAAGACCTGTGCGGCAAGGGCGTGCACCAGATCTCGTTCGCGCAGGTCGAGGTCGAGAAGGCGGCCGAGTATTCGTGCGAGGACAGCGAGATGACGCTGCACGTGCACCAGACGCTGTGGCCGCAGATCGAGGCGCAGCCCGGGCTGCTCGACGTCTACCGGCGCATCGAGATGCCGACCAGCGCGATCCTCGGCCGGATCGAGCGCACCGGCGTGCTGATCGACGCTGCGCTGCTCGCCGCGCAAAGCCGGCAGCTCGCCGAACGCATGGTCGCGCTCGAGCAGGAGGCGTACGCGCTCGCCGGGCAGCCCTTCAACATGGGCAGCCCGAAGCAGATCGGCGAGATCCTGTTCGGCAAGCTCGGCCTGCCGGCGAAGAAGAAGACCGCCAGCGGCGCGCCCAGCACCGACGAAGAGGTGCTGGCCGAACTCGCTGCCGACTACCCGCTGCCGGCGAAGCTGCTCGAACACCGCGGTCTGGCCAAGCTGAAGGGCACCTACACCGACAAGCTGCCGCTGATGGTGAACCCGGCGACCGGCCGCGTCCACACCAACTACGCGCAGGCGGTGGCGGTGACGGGCCGCCTGTCGAGCAACGACCCGAACCTGCAGAACATCCCGATCCGCACGCCGGAAGGCCGGCGCGTGCGCGAGGCCTTCGTCGCCCCGTCCGGCCACTCGATCCTGTCGGCCGACTACTCGCAGATCGAGCTGCGCATCATGGCGCACATGAGCGGCGACCCGGGCCTGCTGCGTGCCTTCGAGGAAGGCGTGGACGTGCACCGCGCGACGGCGAGCGAGGTCTTCGGCACGGCGCTGGCCGACGTCAGCAGCGAGCAGCGCCGCTACGCGAAGACGATCAACTTCGGGCTGATCTACGGCATGGGCGCGTTCGGCCTGGCGCAGAGCCTGGGCATCGAGCGCAGCGCCGCGACGGCCTACATCGAGCGCTACTTCCAGCGCTTCGCCGGCGTGCGCCGCTACATGGACGAGGCCAAGGCCTCGGCGCACCAGAAGGGCTATGTCGAGACGCTGTTCGGCCGGCGCATCGTGCTGCCCGAGATCAACGGCGGCAGCGGCCCGCGCAAGAGCGCGGCGGAGCGCCAGGCGATCAACGCGCCGATGCAGGGCACCGCGGCCGACCTGATCAAGCTCGCGATGATCGCGGTGCAGGGCGCGCTCGATCGCGAACGCCGCGCGACCAAGATGATCATGCAGGTCCACGACGAACTCGTGTTCGACGTGCCGGCCGCCGAGCTCGAGTGGGCGCGCACCGAGGTGCCGCGCATCATGGCCTCGGTCGCCGAGCTGAAGGTGCCGTTGCTGGCCGAAGTCGGCATCGGCGCGAACTGGGACGAGGCGCACTGAGCGGCGCCCGCGCCTGCGTGCCTACGCGGGCGACAGCGAACCGAACGAATGGCGCACGGGCTGCGCCTCGGTTCGACCGGATGATCGCTGGGCGTTGTACGGCGGCCGGTTCACGAAGGCCTCCGCGGCAGCCTCCGGGTCGACATCATGCAGGCCCTCGAAGTGGATGTCCGCGATCGTCAGGGCCGAGCTCGTGTCGAGATCGTTGCGGCACAGCATCGCGCGATACGCGAACCGCCTGATCCATTCGGTCCGGATGCCATCGGGGGTGGAACACATTGGGTTCATGGGTCGCTCCGCGGTCGAAGAAGTGCGGGTCGGGCGCCGTGCGGAAACGAGTCCGCTGCGGTGTCGCGGTTCGGCGTTTCAGTTGGCAGGGGCCGACGCGGCGGGCGGCACCACGATGACCGTCGTGCCTTCGCCGGGCTTGCCGGTGTCGCCCTTGCTGCCGTCCATGCCCTGACTGCCGGCCGGCCCCGCGGGGCCCGGGACGGCGACTGGCGTCGCGGGGACGTTGACGACCGTGGGTGCGGGCCGGTCGCACGCGGCGAGGCTCGCTGCGGCGATGAGTGCTGCCAGGAGTACAGAACGGTTCACGATGAGTCCTTTGGGGGTTGACGAGTACGGACGCGGGTCCGCTCACTCGGGTCGTCCCCGGTGTGACCCGATGTGCTTGCAGCCTAGGCGCAGCGCGCGCAAGTTTCTGTGCGCTGGCGAACATTGGGGGCCATTTCGTCGCGGCGACCGCGCCTCAGGGTCAGGCGGGCAGGACGGGCGGCAGCAGCCGGTCGTATTCCTTCTCGGCGACCGCATAGCACTCGCAGGTGCGCCGCTCCAGGCGCGCCCGGTCGAGCAGGCGGATGTGACCGGTGACCGCGCGCGTACTCGATCACGCCGGCCTGCTGCAACCTGTGCGCGGCCGTGGTCACGCCTTCGCGGCGCACGCCCAGCATGTTGGCGATCGGTTCCTGCGTCAGGATCAGTTCGTCGCCCTGCAGCCGATCGCGGCTCAGCAGCGGCCAGCGGCACAGCTGCTGGTCGAGCGCGTGGTGGCGGTTGCACACCGCCGTCTGCGCCATCTGCGTGATCAGCGCCTGGGTGTAGCGCAGCAGCAGCAGCTGCAGCACCGGGGCGGATTCGTACAGCACGTGGCCGAGCGGCGGCTCGGCCGGCTCGAGCATCGGCGCCCGGCGCTGCCAGTCCGGCGCCGGCAGCGCCGCGAGCAGGCGGTTCGTTCGGGCATCGGCCGCCAGGGTCATCGGGCGTCTCGGAGAGGCATCGGAATTCAAGGGCCGCGCTCGCCCCGACGATGGTGGCGCAGCAAAAACAACTGTGCGCCACCGAACAGACGCCGGATTGTGCGGGCCGTACCTTCACATGCCGGTCGACAACCGTGCAAGCCCTGAGTTCGCGGCCGGCGCTTCCATCCGGATGGAGAAGTCCTCAGCGCAGGCCGTGGGCGTACCATCGATCAACACAGCGCCGGATTCCGGCGATTCACACCATGCAGAGTCCAGAGAGCGACGGAATTGCAGCCCATCTGGAATACGGTGCGGGAGCCAGTGCGGATCCGGCACGGGTCGGCGAGAAGGTTGCCGCGACATTCCGGGCGATCAACGACGCCTTGTCGCCGATCATCGGGCATCGCGGCGTCGCGGCGCTGTACCGGCGCAGCGTGCATCTGGCGAGCGTCACCCGCCCGTGGCTGGCGGGCGCGCATGAAGGTGCGCTGACGACCCTGGACCTGGCGCCACTGGCGGCCGTGCTCGCGCAGCAGACCACCGCGCAGGCCGTCGCCGGTGGCGTGCAGCTTCTGCAGACCTTCCATTCGCTGTTGACCACCTTGGTCGGGCCTTCGCTCACCGAGCGCTTGCTGCGCCCGGTGTGGGTCACTTTTTTGAGCGGTCCGTCCGCGCAGGACACCAAGCCATGACGACCAAAGTGACGATCAACCGCCTGGCCACCGGCGTGCCGGGCCTCGACGAGGTGCTCGGCGGCGGCTTGCCAGAGTACTCGTTCAACCTGATCGCGGGTCAGCCCGGCTGCGGCAAGACCACGCTCGCGCACCAGATCATGTTCGCGCTGGCGACGCCGCAGCGCCCGGCGATCTACTTCACGGTGCTGGGCGAGCCGCCGCTGAAGATGCTGCGTTATCAGCAGCAGTTCGATTTCTTCGACGCCGAGGCGCTGGACCAGTCGATCCGTTTCATCAACCTGTCCGACGACGCGATGGCCGGCGACCTCGACCGGGTGCTCAAGCGCATCGTCGACGAGGTGACGCAGCACAGCCCGGCGCTTGTCTTTGTCGATTCGTTCCGCTCGGTCGTGCTCGCCAGCGGAAGCGACGCCAACCCGCACAACGGTCTGCAGCAGTTCGTGCAACAGCTTGGCATGCTGAGACGAGCTGGCAGGCCACGACCTTCCTGATCGGCGAGTACCACGTCGAGACCGACGCCAACCCGGTATTCACGGTGTGCGACGGGCTGATCTGGCTGCGCCAGAGCGTGCAGCGCAACTCGATGGTGCGCAAGATGGAAATCATGAAGATGCGCGGCCAGCCCACGCTGCCGGGCCTGCACACCTTCCGCATCGGCGGCTCGGGTCTCGAGGTGTTCCCGCCCGCCAGCGTGCTCGTTCCGGCGTACGCCGATGCGAATGTCGCAGCGCTCGCCCCGCGACTGCGGATGGGCGTGCCGGGCCTGGACGACATGCTGGGCGGCGGCCTGCCGCGCGGCTACTCGCTGCTCGTTGCCGGCCCCTCGGGGTCGGGCAAGAGCATCCTGGCCGCGGCCTTTCTGGCGGAGGGCGCGCGCTGCGGCGAGACCGGCGTGATCGCGGCCTTCGAGCAGCACCCGAACCGATCCCGCAACCGCGTGGTCGCCGACCTGATCGCGGCGGGCCACGTCGGCCTGGTGGAGAACCGGGCCGCCGATCTGTCGATCGACGAGATCGTGTTCCTGCTCATGGCCGAGATCCGGCGCCTCAAGGCGACCCGCGTCGTGATCGATTCGCTCTCGGGCTTCGAGCTCGCGCTGGCACCCACGTTCCGCGAGGACTTCCGGGAGTCGTTGGCCAGTCTCGTCACCGCGCTGGCCGGCGTGGGTGTGACCGTGCTGGTGACCTCCGAACTCGAAGACCGCTACACCGATCTGCGCTTCAGCCCGTACGGCACGGCCTTCATGACGGACGCCATCATCGTGCAGCGCTACATCGAGGTCGACAGCCGGCTGCGCCGCATGATGGCGGTGGTCAAGGTACGCGCGAGCGCGCACTCCGACCAGTTGCGCGAATTCAGCATCGATGCCGACGGCATCCATCTGGGCGGCATGCTCACCGAGCAGGAAGGCCTGCTCGGCGGCAGACCGACGCTGAGGGTCGCGGCGGATTCGTCCGGCGCGGGCCCCGGTACGCCGCAATGAACGAGTCGCGCGGCCCGATGCCGAGACCATGAACGAACACCCCGCCCCGCACGGTGACGCCGTGGCCGAGGCCGCGCAGAATCTGGCTCGCCTGAACGGGCAGGTGGAGTCGATGCGGGCCGTGCTGGTTCAGCTGCTGCAGGACGTGGTCCTGGCCGAGAAGCTTCTGGACAACAGCCAGACGGTCCGGCTTCTCGAGGCGAACGAGCGGCTGGTCATCACGGCGCTGGAAGCGCAGAGCGACGCGGACACCGTTGCCGATGCCCTGGAAGAGTCGACGCGGGCGAGTGGGCTCGATCCGCTGACGGGGCTGCCCAACCGGACCTTGATGATCGATCGACTGGTGCAGGCCATCGCCCATGCGAAGCGTTACGGCCACCGGCTGGCCTTGCTGTTCCTTGACC
>JAYSLR010000504.1:0-2312 GCA_043725365.1 Rhizobacter sp.
CTCCACCCCAGCACCTTGAACCATACAAGCCCGCGCCGGGTACCGCCTGCCGCGACGCGCGGACGCATCCAAGAGGCGATCAACCGCGAACGGCAGCAACGGGCCGATTGCCGACATCCGACACATCGGCAAGCTTTCGTGGGTCGCGGGTCGCCCGGGCGCGGTGAAGCAACTGAGATGACGATTTCCCACGCGTCGCTCTTGCCACCGAGGGGCCTCCGCGTGGCCGATCGGCCCGGCGGCGGCTGAGCGCACCGCCCGAGCTCACAGCACGCGGCCAGGGTTGAGCAGGTCGCCCGGGTCCAGCGCGCGTTTGATGGCGCGCATCAGCTGCAGCGCGACCGGCGACTTGCGGGCAGCGAGCTCGCCGCGCTTGAGCGCGCCGATGCCGTGCTCGGCCGAGATCGAGCCGCCGAACTCGCCGACGCTGTCGTAGACGATGCGGTTGACCGCCGCCTCCTGGTCGCGCACGAACGCGGCCGCATCGGCATCGTCGGGTGCCTGCACGTTGTAGTGCAGGTTGCCGTCGCCGAGGTGGCCGAAGTCGACCAGGCGCACGCCCGGGAAGGCCCGCAGCAGAAGCGCGTCGGTGCGCGCGACGAAGCGCGCGACCGTCGACACCGGCAGCGCGATGTCGTGCTTGATGTTCGCGCCTTCCAGCGCCTGCGCCATCGGGATCGCCTCGCGCAAGTGCCACATCGCCTTCGACTGCTCCAGGCTGCTCGCGACCGCCGCATCGCCGATCAGCCCGCGCTCGAGCGCGCTCTCGAGCAGCGCCTCGAACAGGGCCCGGGCGTGTTCCTCGCCCTCGCTGTCGGACTGCTCCAGCAGCACGGTCCAGTCGCCGGGCGGCAGCGGCTGCGCGAGCTGCGGCATGTGGCGGCGCACCAGATCGAGCGCGTAGCGGCCCATCACCTCGAAGCCGGTCAGCCCGGCGCCCAGCCGCGCCCGCGCGAGCTGCAGCAGCGCGACGGCGGCGTCCAGCGTCGGCAGCGCGGCCAGCGCGGTGGTCACGGCGGCCGGTTGCGGGTGCAGCTTCAGCGTCGCGCCGGTGATGATGCCCAGCGTGCCTTCGCTGCCGATGAACAGGTCGCGCAGGTCGTAGCCGGTGTTGTCCTTGCGCAGGCCGGACAGGCCGTCCCAGACCTCGCCGGCGGCGGTGACCACCTCGAGCCCGAGGCACAGCTCGCGCGCGTTGCCGTAGCGCAGCACACCGGTGCCGCCGGCGTTGGTCGCGAGGTTGCCACCGATCGTGCAGCTGCCCTCGGCGGCCAGGCTCAGCGCGAACAGCAGGCCCCGCGCGGCGGCCTCCTCCTGCACCGTCTGCAGCACGCAACCGGCATCGACCGTCATCGCGAGGTTCGCCGCGTCGATGCCGCGCACGCGGTTCATGCGTGCGAGGTTCAGCAGCACCTGCGTGCCACTGGCGTCGGGGACCGACGCGCCGACGAGACCGGTGTTGCCGCCCTGCGCGACGATGGCGGCGCCGTGCGCGGCGCAGGCCTTCACGACGGCGGCGACCTCGGCGGTCGAACCTGGCCGCACGACGGCCAGGGCGCGGCCGCGATAGCGCTTGCGCCAGTCGAGCTCGTAGGCCGAGAGGTCGCCGTCCGCCAGCACGTTCGTCGCACCGACCGCGGCGCGCAGCGACTCGAGCAGCGTCATGCGGCCTTCTCCTTCGCGTGGCGCAGCCGCCAGCGCACATGGGCCGCGCAGGCCGCGAACAGCAGCAGGCACAGCAGCAGCTCGACCAGGCCGAGCGCCGAACCCGGGCCGCGGTCGCTGGTCGCGCGCACCACGCCTTCGGTGAAGTACAGCCACACCATCAGGCTGAGCCAGCGGTAGGTGTACATGCGGTTGCGCCACAGGCCGGGCAGCGGCAGCAGCAGCGGCAGCACCTTCAGCGCCAGCGTGCGCTGGCCGGTCGGCGCGAGCCACAGTTCCCAGGCCAGGCCGAGCACGATCAGCGCGAGCACGCTGCCGACGGCCACGCCGCGGGTCCAGGCGATCGGCGCAGGCAGCGGCGCGGGGGCGGTCGAGGCGATCGGTGCGGCAGTCATCGCTGGCTATGATGCCAGCAATGAAGCCCACGACGACGATCCGGTCCGCGCTGCAGGAGCAGTTGCCGGACCTGGTCCAGACCCTGCAGACCTGGCCGTGGCTCGACACGCTGCGCACGCTGCGCGCGCGCTTTCGCGACGACCGGCTCGGCCTGACCGCGAGCAGCCTGACCTTCACGACGCTGATCTCGCTGGTGCCGCTGCTGACCGTGATGCTCGCGGTGTTCTCGGCGTTCCCGATGTTCTCGAGCT
>JAYSLR010000505.1:0-4116 GCA_043725365.1 Rhizobacter sp.
GGCGTTGGCCTGCCAGACCTCGACCAGCGCGTTCTTGACCGGGCGGCCGAGCTGGTCGTGCACGTAGCCGTGCACGACGATGCGCTCGCCCACGGGCAGCCCGTCCTTGGCCCAGTTCATGATCAGGTCGTGGTCGAGCGCTCCGAACTCGTCGGCGCGGAACACCGGCGCGGTGACCTCGGACAGCGACTGCTGCAGCGAGATCAGCGACAGCCTCGGGCTGCGCAGCACGCTGGTCTTGTACGCCGGCGCCAGTGCGCTCGGGTGCGACGTGGTGTCGCGCATCAGGTATTCGGCGTCGGGCGCGGGTGCTCGTCCCATCATCGGTGTCTCCAGGGCTCAGAAAGCATGACTGTAGAAGCAGCAGCGCCGATTGTCACTGCGCCCGCGCAACGGCGCGCGCCTCGCACACGCTTGCAAACAGATGCGCTGCGAGAGGTGGTGCGCGCAGCCGCTAAACTCAGGGCCTTTGCCGCTGTCTGTGCTCATGGTTGTTGCTTCTGCCGCGTCTTCCGCCTTCGAACTGAAAAGCGCCGCCCTGACACTGGTCGCCGTCATGCTCAAGACGACCGACCTCGCGCGGCTTTCCCAGGCGCTCGACGAGCGCTTCGCCGACGCCCCCGGTCTGTTCGACAACGATCCGGTCGCGATCGACCTGTCGCACGTGCGCGACGCGGCCGAGCCGATCGACTTCGTCGTGCTGACGCACCTGCTGCGCGGTCACAAGATGCTGCCGGTCGCGGTTCGCTCCGGCAACGCCCAGCAGATGGAGGACGCGCTCGCCGCCGGGCTGAGCGAGGCGCATGGCGGCGGCCCTGGGGCGCTGCCGGTGCGCCAGCACGCGCCGGTCGACACCTCGGCCGCGCCGGCACCCCGGGCCGTGGCGGTTGCCGAACTGCCCGAACCCGCCGAGATCGCCGTGCCGGCGCGCACCGCGCTGGTGATCGACAAGCCGCTGCGCTCCGGGCAGCGCGTCTACGCGAAGGGCTCGGACCTGATCGTGCTGGCCGTCGTCAGCTTCGGCGCCGAGGTGATCGCCGACGGCAACATCCACGTCTACGCGCCGCTGCGCGGCCGCGCCCTCGCGGGCGCGCTGGGCGACACCGCGGCACGCATCTTCACGACCTGCATGGAGCCGCAACTGCTCTCCATCGCAGGCATTTATCGCACCACCGAAACCGAATTGCCCGCCGCCGTGCTGGGCAAGCCGGCGCAGGTGAGGCTGGACGGCGAGAAGCTTGTCGTCGAGCCGCTGCAATCCGACTGAACACAAAGGACCCGAGACCATGGCCAAGATCGTCGTCGTGACCTCCGGCAAGGGCGGGGTGGGCAAGACCACCACCAGCGCCAGCTTCGCCTCCGGACTGGCCCTGGCCGGCCACAAGACCGCAGTGATCGACTTCGACGTCGGCCTGCGCAACCTCGACCTGATCATGGGCTGCGAACGCCGCGTGGTCTACGACCTGATCAACGTGATCCAGGAGGAGGCGAACCTGAACCAGGCGCTGATCAAGGACAAGCAGTGCGAGAACCTGTTCGTGCTCGCCGCCTCGCAGACCCGCGACAAGGACGCGCTGACGCAGCAGGGCGTCGAGAAGGTGCTGAACGACCTGGCCGCGATGGACTTCGAGTACATCGTCTGCGATTCGCCGGCCGGCATCGAGACCGGCGCGCTGATGGCGATGCACTTCGCCGACGAGGCGCTGGTCGTCACCAACCCCGAGGTCTCGTCGGTGCGCGACTCGGACCGCATCCTGGGCATGCTGGCCTCGAAGACCAAGCGCGCGATCGACGGCAAGGAGCCGATCAAGGAGCACCTGCTGATCACCCGCTACAACCCGAACCGGGTCGAGGGCGGGCAGATGCTGTCGCTCGGCGACATCAAGGACATCCTGCGGATCGAGCTGATCGGCGTGATCCCCGAGTCCGAAACCGTGCTCGACGCCTCGAACCAGGGCGTGCCGGCGGTGCACCTGAAGGGCACCGACGTGTCCGAAGCCTACAAGGACGTGGTCGCGCGCTTCCTCGGCGAGACGCGGCCGATGCGCTTCACCGACGCGGTGAAACCGGGCTTCTTCAAGCGCGTGTTCGGCGGGAGGTGAGCGATGTCCCTGCTTTCCTTCCTGCTCGGTGAAAAGAAGAAGACCGCCAGCGTCGCCAAGGAGCGGCTGCAGATCATCCTGGCGCACGAGCGCAGCGGGCGCGGTGCGAGCCGGCCCGATTACCTGCCGGCCTTGCAGCGCGAGCTGATGGCGGTGATCTCGAAGTACGTGTCGATCAAGGCCGAGGACATCAAGGTGCACCTGGAACGCCAGGACAACCTCGAGGTCCTCGAAGTCAAGATCGAACTGCCCGACGCGCTGCGCTGAGGCGCTGCGCTTGCGGGCGCGCGGGCTGGGCGCGAATCGACACGCGGCGCGGGAATATTGGCTGGGCGCGAATCGTCTACCGGGTGCGGACGCGTCGTCCGCGCCACGGATCGACCACCCATGCACCCCTTCCTGACCCGCACCGCCTCCATCCTCGGCCTCAGCGCCGCGTTGCTCGCCGGATGCGCCTCGACGCTGTCTGCCGCGCCCGTCAAGGTCGCCGACGGCGTGCTCGTCGGCGCCAACGGCATGACGCTCTACACCTTCGACAAGGACAGCGCCGGCAGCGGCAAGTCCGTCTGCAACGGCCCCTGCGCGGCCAACTGGCCGCCGCTGATGGCGGCCGACGGCGACACCGCCAGCGGCGACTACAGCATCGTCACCCGCGACGACGGCAAGAAGCAGTGGGCGCTGAAGGGCAAGCCGCTGTACTTCTGGGGCAAGGACAGCAAGCCCGGCGACAAGACCGGCGACGGCGTGCTGGGCATCTGGCACAGCGCCAAACCCTAGAGATGATCGCCCCCACGTCGCTTCGCTCCTGCCCCCCGAGGGGGCGCTCAGCCGCGAGGGCCACGCAGGGGCCTCTTCGCGGCCCTTGGCGGCCCGGCGCCGGCTGAGGGTTCACCGACTGGCGCACTCCTTGCAGCGTCTGCTGCAGAATGCCCGGGGCCCGCAGGCGATGTGCCGCGCGGTGCCCGGTCGTCACGAGGAGTGTGCACGGTGGCCAAGATTCCTCCCGGGGTGGGCCCGCGGTTCCCGCAGGTCGTGGTGCTGTTCGGCGCGACCGGCGACTTGGCGCGGCGCAAGCTGCTGCCGGGCCTGTTCCACCTCGCCAGCGTCGGCTTCATCCCGGGTTGCCGGATCATCGGGGTCTCGCTCGATGAGCTCGATGCCGACGGCTTCCGCGCGGCGGCGCGCGGCGCGCTCGACGAGTTCTCGTCCCGCAAGTTCACCGAGCCGGAGTGGCAGACCTTCGCGGCCACGCTCGACTACCTGCCGCTCGCGGCCGGCGCCGCGGCGCTGAAGGCGGCGGTGGAGCGCGCCGAACAGGCGCTGGGCGGCGAAAGCCGGCGCCTGCACTACCTGAGCGTGCCGCCGAGCGCGGCGCTGTCGGCGGTGCGCCTGCTCGGCGAGGCCGGCCTGGTCGAGCGCGCGCGCATCGTGATGGAAAAGCCCTTCGGCACCGACCGCGCCAGCGCGGTCTCGCTGAACGCGAAGCTGCACGAGGTCTTCGCCGAGGAACAGATCTTCCGCATCGACCATTTCCTGGGCAAGGAGCCGGCGCAGAACATCCTCGCGTTCCGCTTCGCGAACGGCCTGTTCGAGCCGATCTGGAACCGCAACTTCATCGACCACGTGCAGATCGACGTGCCCGAGACGCTGGCGCTGGGCAAGCGCTCGGGCTTCTACGAGCAGACCGGCGCGTACCGCGACATGGTCGTCACGCACCTGTTCCAGATCCTCGCGTTCATGGCGATGGAGCCGCCGACCGCGCTCGAGCCGGCGCCGATCAGCGAGGAGAAGAACAAGGTCTTCCGCAGCATGCTGCCGGTGCAGCCGCACGACGTGGTGCGCGGGCAGTACACCGGCTATCGGCAGGAGGAGGGCGTCGACCCCGAATCCGAGACCGAGACCTTCATCGCGCTGAAGTGCTTCATCGACAACTGGCGCTGGGCCGGCGTGCCGTTCTTCCTGCGCACCGGCAAGCGCCTGGCCGAGGGCCAGCGCATCATCTCGATCGCGTTCC
>JAYSLR010000506.1:0-5234 GCA_043725365.1 Rhizobacter sp.
CCAGCGTGGTGCCCTCCTTGAACTTGATCGCGGCGACGCGTCCGTTCTCGCCGCCCACCAGTTCCTGCGTCTGCGCCCCGATCAGGAACTTCAGGCCCCGGTCCTCGAGTGACTTTTGCAGCAGCTTGCCTGCCACGTCGTCGAGCTGGCGTTCCATCAGCCAGGGCATGACGTGCACCACGGTGACGTCCATGCCGCGCAGCATCAGGCCATTGGCCGCTTCCAGGCCCAGCAGTCCGCCGCCAATGACCACCGCTTTCTTGTACTTCTGCGAGGCCTCGATCATCGCGTTGGTGTCCGCGATGTCGCGGTAGGCGATCACGCCTTGCAGGTCCTTGCCGGGCACGGGAAGGATGAACGGATTCGAGCCGGTGCACATCAGCAGCCGGTCGTATTCCTCCTCGGTGCCATCCTCGGCGCGCACGATGCGGTGAATGCGGTCGATCTCGACCACCTTTTTGCCCGCGTGCAGCGTAATGTTGTTCTCCTGGTACCACTCCCAGGAATTCAGGACGATCTCGTCCAGAGTCTGCTCGCCGGCCAGCACAGGCGACAGCAGGATGCGGTTGTAGTTCGGGTGCGGCTCGGCGCCGAAGACGGTGATGTCGTACAGGTCGGGCGCGATCTTCAGCAGTTCCTCGAGCGTGCGCACACCGGCCATGCCGTTGCCGACCATCACGAGCTTCATCTTCTTCATCATGGAACGCTCCAGGCCCGCCGCGGGCGCGGCGAACGGAAAGTGGGGGAAGGGCGAGGACCCGAGCTGCACGAACGGGGCAGGGTGCAGGTGCGGGCGGCGCGGCCCGCGACGCGGAACGGCGGTGCCGCAGGCTCACGGCGTTGTGAGCGCGGCCGCGCGGCGGCGGCCGAGGGGGTGCAGCGTTGCACCCGCCCGATCACTTGCAAAGCGCATGCCAGCGACCCGCGCAGTGCGAGAATCGTCGGGCGGCGACGCTGGCGTGGTTCGGTCCTTGCAACGTTGCCGCGCATGCCGACTCCCGCCACTCCTGCCGCCCGCGGCCCGCGATGACGTCCGCACTCGTTCTTGACGGCGCGTCGCCCGGCGCGCCCGAGCTCGCCGCCGACTTGGCCGCGGTCGGGATTCACGTGCTTGGTGCGGCATCGCGCAGCAACTTGGTGCACGAAACGATCCGGCTCGCACCCGACCTCGTCGTCGGCCACGCGCTCAGCCCGGACGCCGCGCTGTTCGAGGCCTGCGCGCTGCTGGCCTCGACCGCGCCGCGCCCGGTCGTGGTCTTCACCAGCGACCCCGACGCCACGAAGATCGAGCAGGCGCTGCGCTCGGGCATCCACGCCTACGTCGTCAACGGTTACGCCCGGAATCGGCTGCGCTCGGTGCTGCATGTCGCCGAGGCGCGCTTCCAGGGCGACCGGGCGCTGCGCGACGAGCTCGCCGAGATCAGCCAGCGCTTCGACGAGCGCAAGCTGGTCGACCGCGCCAAGGGCATCCTGATGCGGGCGCGCCAGGTCTCGGAGGACGAGGCGTTCCGGGTTCTGCGCACGGCCTCGATGCACAGCAACCGGCGCGTCGGCCAGGTCTCGCAGCAGGTGATCGCCGCGGCGCACTACGCCGACGCGGTGAACCGCGCCGGCAAGCTGCGCATGCTGGCGCAGCGGCTCGTCAAGCTGTGTGCACTGCGGCTGGCGCTGCCCGCCGCGGAAGCCGACGCGGCGCTGCTCGACGACTCGATCGCGCAGGCCGATGCCAACATCGCGGCGCTCGGCAAGAGCCTGTCGAAGGCGACCTTCGGCGACCTGCTCGAAGCGGTCGAGGCGGCGTGGCCGCCGCTGCGCAGCCTGGTCGCCGCGCCCCGGCCGGCGCCGCCGCTGATCGAGCTCGATCGCCTCGCCGAACACCTGCTGCTGCAGGCCGACCAGCTGACGCGCCACCTCGAGACCGGGGGTCTCGTGACGACGCTGCACGTGATCAACGTCTCGGGCCGGCAGCGGATGCTGTCGCAACGGTTTGCCAAGCAGGCCCTGCTCGGCGTGCTGCTCGGCGGCGAGCCGGCGCAGCACGCGCGCGACGACCTCGACCGCACGGCCGCGGCGTTCGAGCAGGCGATGGACTACCTGCGGGCGATCCCGCTCAGCACGCGCGAGATCCGCGCCTCGCTCGACGCCGCCGACGCCGCGTGGACGACCCTGGTCGAGGCCAGCCGGCAGGTTCGCAGCGCGGCCGGCCAGCGCGCGCTGAGCGAATCGAGCGAGGCCTTGCTGGCGCTGTTCGAACACTTGACCGACCAGTACGAACGCAGCATGCAGGTGCTGATGGGCTAGGCTCAAGCCGCTTTCTCGACGTGCCCGTGGCGCGTGTAGAGAAAGTCCAGCACCTCCTTGCGCAGGTGCGTGTAGCGGGCGTCCTCGGCGAGCTCGACGCGGCGGCGCGGCCGCGGCAGGTCGACGCGCAGGATCTCGCCGATCGTCGCGGCCGGGCCGTTCGTCATCATCACGATGCGGTCCGACAGCAGCACCGCCTCGTCGACATCGTGCGTCACCATCACCACCGTGCTGTGCGTGCGCGCGACGATCTTCAGCAGCTCGTCCTGCAGGTGCGCGCGCGTCAGCGCGTCGAGCGCGCCGAAGGGCTCGTCCATCAGCAGCACCTTGGGTTCCATCGCGAGCGCGCGGGCGATGCCCACACGCTGCTTCATGCCGCCGGAGATCTCGTGCGGGCGCTTGTGCACCGCGTGGCCCATGTTGACGAGCTCCAGCGCCGCGAGCGTGCGCGCGCGCTGCTGCACGCCCGACTCAGTCGCGCCGAACACGCGCTCGACCGCGAGGTGGACGTTCTCGAAGCAGCTCAGCCACGGCAGCAGCGAGTGGTTCTGGAACACCACGCCGCGCTCAGGCCCGGGGGCGGCGATCTCGCGGTTGTCGCACAGCAGCACGCCGCTGGTGGGCAGCGTCAGGCCCGCGATCAGGTTCAGCAGCGTCGACTTGCCGCAGCCCGAGTGGCCGATCAGCGTGACGAACTCGCCCTTCGCGACCGTCAGGTCGATCTCGCGCAGCGCGTGGAAGCGGCCCTTCTTCGTGACGAAGACCATCTCGGCGTTCTGCACTTCGATGAAGTTCTGCATGGTGGTGGCCTCTTCAGACGTCGTCGTAGCTGAAACGCTTGGCGATCGCGATCAGCGCCCATTCGAGCAGCAGCCCGACCACGCCGATCACGAGGATCGCGATCAGGATGTGCTTGACGTTCAGGTTGTTCCATTCGTCCCAGACCCAGAAGCCGATGCCGACGCCGCCGGTCAGCATCTCGGCCGCGACGATCACGAGCCACGCGGTGCCCACGCTCAGGCGCACGCCGGTCAGCATGTAGGGCAGCACGGCCGGGAACAGGATCTTCGTGACGACCTTCCACTCCGACAGGTTCAGCACGCGCGCGACGTTCAGGTAGTCGCTCGGCACGCGCTGCACGCCGACCGCGGTGTTGATGATCATCGGCCAGATCGAGCAGATGAAGATGGTCCAGATCGCGGCCGGGTTGGCGGCCTTGAACACCAGCAGCCCGATCGGCAGCCACGCCAGCGGCGAGACCGGCCGCAGCAGGCTGATCAGCGGCGAGACCATGTTGTTCAGCAGCGTGAAGCGGCCGATCATGAAACCGGCCGGGATGCCGACCAGCGCCGCCAGGCCGAAGCCCACCGCGACGCGCTCGAGCGAGAACAGGATGTTCCAGCCGATGCCCTGGTCGTTCGGCCCGTTGCGGTAGAACGGGTCGGAGAACACCTTGACCGCCTCGACGAAGGTCGCCGTCGGCGTCGGGAACGTCGTGCTCTTCAGCGTGGCGAGCTCCCAGATGCCGATCAGCACCGCGATGCCGACGATCGGCGGCAGGACCTTCATCCACAGGCCGCGCCAGTCGAAGCCGGGTTTGGCCGGCTCGGGCGGCTCGACCGTCGCCGTGGTCGGCCTGCGCTTGACCGGGGCGACCACGGGCGCGGCCTGGGACGAGCGCGTGTCGAGCGAGGTGTGGAAGACGGCGCTGACCATGGAGCTCTCCTTCAGGCCTTGATCGCGAAACTGTCGGCGTACTTCTTCGGGTCCTTGCCGTCCCAGACCACGCCGTCCATCAGCTTGCTGGTGCGCAGCACGTCCTTCGGCACGCTGATCTTCAGCGCGCCGGCGGCCTGCTTGTACAGGTCGATCTGGTTGATCTGCCTGGCCACCGCGAGGTAGTCGGGGTGCTCCTTGATCAGGCCCCAGCGCTTGTGCTGGGTCAGGAACCACATGCCGTCGGACAGGTACGGGAAGTTGACCGCGCCGTCGTTGAAGAACTTCATGTGGTTCGGGTCGTCCCAGGTCTTGCCCATGCCGTTGGTGTAGCGGCCCAGGATGCGCTGGTTGATCGCGTCGACGCTGGTGTTGACGTAGCTCTTCTCGGCGATGGTGTCGGCCATCTTCATCTTGTTGGCCAGGCTCGCGTCGATCCAGCGGCCGGCCTCGAGCACGGCCATCATCACGGCGCGGCAGGTGTTGGGGTTCTTCCTGACGAACTCGGCGGTGGTGCCGAGCGTCTTCTCGGGATGGTCCTTCCAGATGTCCTGCGTGGTGATCGCGGTGACGCCGACGCCGTCCATGATCGCGCGCTGGTTCCACGGCTCGCCGACGCAGAAGCCGTCCATGTTGCCGACGCGCATGTTCGCCACCATCTGCGGCGGCGGCACCGTGATCAGCTTCGCGCCGCTCAAGGGGTTGATGCCCGACGCGGCGAGCCAGTAGTGCAGCCACATCGCGTGCGTCCCGGTCGGGAAGGTGCCGGCGAAGGTGTACTCGCGCTTGTCCTTCGCCATCGTCCTCGCGAGCGAGGGCCCGTCGACCGCGCCCTTGTCGGCCAGCGCTTTCGACAAGGTGATCGCCTGGCCGTTGTTATTCAGGTTCATCAGCACGGCCATGTCCTTCTTCGGGCCGGCGGTGCCGAGGTGCACGCCGTAGATCAGGCCGTACAGCACGTGCGCCATGTCGAGCTCACCGTTGACGAGCTTGTCGCGCACGCCGGCCCACGAGGCCTCCTTGCTCGGCACGATCCTGACGCCGTACTTCTTGTCGAAGCCCAGCACCGAGGCCATGACAACCGACGCACAGTCGGTGAGCGGAATGAAGCCGATGCGGATTTCCTTCTTCTCCGGCGGTCGTTCATCCGGAGCGGGGTTGCCCTCGCCGGCGCCGCGGCCGTGCCGGGCGCGTTCGCGGCCGGCTCCGACGCGCCG
>JAYSLR010000507.1:0-4143 GCA_043725365.1 Rhizobacter sp.
GCCATCCATGGCGTGGTCGACGGCATCGGCAGCGCCGCGCAGTTCGCCGACCTGGGCATCTCCATCGCCAGCGACAGCACCGGCGTGCTGTATGTCGGCGACGACTACGGCGTGCGGCGCATCGGCACCGACAACGCGGTCACGTTCCTCGCGGGCTCGACCGCGACGTTCGGGCTGATCGACGGCAACGCGACCACCGCACGTTTCAACCGGGTCTTCGGCCTGGCGGTGGCTCCCGGCAACAACAGCGTGTTTGCGGCCGATCTGACCGCGGTGCGAAGCGTCGACCTCGCCGGCAACGTCTCGACCTATGCCGGCGTGCTCGGCCAGAGCGGCCTCGTCGACGGGCCGATCGCGACCGCGCTCTTCCAGTTCCCGGGGGCGACCACGGTGGCGCCCGACGGATCGCTGTACGTGCTCGAACGCATCGCCGGCACGATCCGCCGCGTAGCGGCCGACGGGGCGAGTGTCTCGACCGTGAGCGGTGCGTTCGGCGTGACCGCGTTCACCGTCGACGCGAGCGGCACGCTCTTCTACTTCGACACCAACAGCGGCCTGCACATGCAGCCGGCCGGCGGCATCAACTCGCTCATCATCCCGCTCGCGAACACCGTGGTGCTGGGCAACAACCCGCGCCTGCCGAGCCTCTCCGCGATCGCGGTGCTCGGGCCGAAGCAACTCGTGATGGTGAGCGGGGGTCAGCTCCTCAAGGCCACGCTGCCCTGAGGCGCACGGTGCTCGCGGCGCGCTGCGCCGTCAGCGCTGCGCCTCGAGCACGATCGCCAGCGGCCCGCTGCGCGCCCACACCGCCGCCTCCTCGTCGAGCAGGTGGCGCGTGCGCGGGTGGGTGTCGACCCAGCCCGAGTCGACGCCGAGGATCGCGCTCGCGTCGCTGCGTTTCAGGCGCAGCGCCGACGCGTCGACGTCGCCGCGCGCGTGGCACTTGATGATGGCCAGGCGCAGGCACAGCAGCTGCCACGCGAACTCCTCGCGGACCAGGCCGGTCTCGACCTTGCGCAGCCCGCCGCGCTGGCCGAGCACGAGCGCGGCGACGCGCCGCAGCTGGCTCTGCGAGAAGCCCGGCGCGTCGACATGGTCGAGCACGTAGGCGCTGTGCCGGTGGTGGTCGTGGTGCGAGATCATCATGCCGGACTCGTGCAGCGCGCAGGCCCACAGCAGTTCACGCCGCATCTCCGCGCCGGCGCCGGGTTGCACGCTCGCGTACAGGGCCTGCGCGACGCCGGTGACGCGCCCGGCCTGCTGCGTATCGACCATGAAGCGGCGCTGCAGCTCGCGCACCGAAGCGTCGCGGATGTCGTGGCCGTCCTGGCGCAGCAGGGTCGCCTTGCTGCGCTCGTCGAGGTCGAAGATCACGCCCTGGCGCAGCGCGCCGCGCGCCGGCAGCAGCGCCTCGATTCCGAAGTTGGCGGCCAGCGTGTACAGGATGGACAGGCCGCCCGCGATCACCGCGCGGCGCTCTTCCTTCAGGCCGGGCAGCGCGAGCTTGTCGACCTTGCCGGCGCGCAGGCACTGCTGCATCAGCCAGCGCAGGCCCTCGGGCGTGATGCGGCCATCGGTGACGCCGCTGGCGGCGAGCAGTTGCGAGACGGCGCCGACGGTGCCCGACGAACCCAGCGCCTCGTGCCAGTGCACCGCGGCGAACGGTTCGAGCGCCTCCTCGAGTTCGGCGCCGGCCGCGACCTGCGCCTGCCGGAACGCCGCCTCGGTGAAGCGGCCGTCGCCGAAATACTTCAGCGACAGGCTCACGCTGCCGACCTGGAACGACTCGGCGCGCACGGGCTTGCGGCCATGGCCGAGGATCATCTCGGTCGAGCGCCCGCCGATGTCGACCACCAGGCGCGGCACCGGCGAGGGCTGCAGCCGGGCGACGCCGGCGTAGATCAGGCGCGCCTCCTCGCGGCCCGAGATCACCTCGATCGGGAAGCCGAGGCCGGCCTGGGCGCGAATCAGGAACGCATCGCGGTTGCGTGCCTCGCGCAGCGTCTGCGTCGCCACGGCACGCACCTGTGCCGGCGTGAACCCCTTCAGGCGCTGCGCGAAGCGCGCCAGGCAGGCCAGGCCGCGCGCGCCGGCCGCGTCGGTGAGCAGGCCGTTCACGTCGAGCCCGGCACCCAGGCGCACGGTCTCCTTCAGGTAGTCGATGCGGCGGTAGCGGCCGTTGACGAGCTGGCCGATCTCGAGCCGGAAGCTGTTCGAGCCCATGTCGATCGCGGCCAGCTGGCCGGGAAAGCGCGGCGCCTTGGCCGAGGCGGGGCGGGAGGAGGAATCAGGCATGCCGCATTGTCCGTGCAAAGTGAAGGGTTCCTCGCGAGGCGGCGCGGCGCGCAGCCTTCCTAGAATGCCGCCACTTCAGAAGGAGTGATGCATGTCCACCACCGAACTCGACCGCCCCGCGGATTCGCTCGACCTGACCCGGCGCGATTTCGTGCGCACCGCGGTCGGCACCGGCTTCGCGGCCGCGGTGCTGCCGGTCACCGCGCAGACGATCAAGACCGACAGCACCGGCCTGACCGTCGGCGAGGTCACGATCATGTCGGGCGACTTCAAGATGCCGGCCTACCGCGCGATGTCCGCGGGCCGAAGTGGCGACGGCGCGAATCTGCCGGTGGTGCTGGTGATCTCCGAGATCTTCGGCGTGCACGAGCACATCGCCGACGTGGCGCGGCGGTTCGCCAGGCTCGGCTACCTCGCGATCGCGCCGGAGCTGTTCGTGCGCCAGGGCGACGCGCAGGGCTATGGCGAAATCAGCAAGCTGTTCGCCGAGGTCATCTCCAAGGTGCCCGATGCGCAGGTGATGGGCGACCTCGACGCCTGCGTGGCCTGGGCGCGCGCCAACGGTGGCGACACCGGGCGGCTTGGCGTCACCGGCTTCTGCTGGGGCGGGCGAATCACCTGGCTCTACACCGCGCACAACCCGGCGGTGAAGGCCGGCGTCGCCTGGTACGGCCGGCTCGTGGGCGAGCCCAACCCGCTGCAGCCGAAACAGCCGATCGATCTGGCGGGCGAGTTGAAGGCGCCGGTGCTCGGCCTGTATGGCGCCGAGGACCAGGGCATCCCGGTCGCGACCGTGGACGAGATGAAGGCGGCGCTCGCAGGCGGCAATGCGTCAGCGAAGGCGTCGCAGTTCGTCGTCTACCCGGGCGCGCCCCACGCCTTCTTTGCCGACTACCGGCCGAGCTACCAGCAGGATGCGGCCGAGGACGGCTGGAAGCGCTGCGTCGCCTGGTTCAGGGCGAGCGGCGTGGCATGACGGATTGACGGCACCCGGGGGCGCCGCAGGGCGCTCAGCGCACCACCAGCACCGGCACCTTCGAGTGCGTCAGCACCTTCTGCGTCTCGCTGCCCAGCAGCAGCGCCGAGACGCCGCGCCGGCCATGCGAGGCCATCACCAGCAGATCGCACTCCATCCGGTTCGCGTGCTCGATGATCGCCTCCCACGGGTGTAGCGCCTCGACGGTGTGCGACTGGCAGGGCACGCCGGCTTTCTGGCTCATCTCGACCACGGTCTGCACGCGCTTGGTCGCGATGCGTTCCTGCGCGTCGAAGAATTCCTGCGGCGGCGTCGGCTGCATCTCGGAGATCGCGCTGTAGGGGAACGGTTCCTTGACGCTGATCGTGTAGAGCTGGGCACCGACGGATTTCGCGAGCTGGATGCTCGTGTCGACCGCCTTCGCGGTGATGTCGGAACCGTCGGTCGGAACGAGGATGCGCTTGAACATGGGGATCTCCTTCGCCGTCTCCGGCCAGTTGGGACGTTACGCTGAGAGATCATGCTCCGCAGAACGTTCCGGCGCGAGTGCTTTGCGCGCCTCGCTTGACGCAGGACAAGGCGCCGCCGCGCCGGGGCTCAGCCGCCGCGGGCCACCGGGCGCGCCGGGTCGCTGGCCCACTCGCTCCACGATCCGGGGTAGAGCAGCGAGCCGGTCAGGCCGGCGTGCTCCATCGCCAGCAGGTTGTGGCAGGCGGTCACGCCCGAGCCGCACTGGTGCACCGTGCCCGCCGCCGCGTGGGTGCCGAGCAGGGCGTCGAAGTCCGCACGCAGTTGCGCCGCGGGCCTGAAGCGCCCCGCGGCGTCGAGGTTGTCCTTGAAGAAGCGGTTCAGCGCGCCGGGGATGTGGCCGG
>JAYSLR010000508.1:0-5272 GCA_043725365.1 Rhizobacter sp.
TCGGTCTCGCGGATGTGCGCGAGGAACTGGTTGCCCAGGCCTTCGCCCTTGGACGCGCCGGCCACCAGCCCGGCGATGTCGACGAACTCGACGATCGCCGGCACGATGCGCTCCGGCTTGACGATTGCGGCCAGCTGCTGCAGCCGCGCATCCGGCAGCTCGACGATGCCGACGTTCGGCTCGATCGTGCAGAACGGGTAGTTCTCGGCCGCGATGCCGGCCTTGGTCAGGGCGTTGAACAGGGTGGACTTGCCGACGTTGGGCAAGCCCACGATGCCGCATTTCAGACTCATGGGGGACTTTCTGGATTTCCCGCCAAAGGGCGACGGGCGAAGCGCGGATTTTAGGCGACCGACCTACACTCGCCGAACTGTCTGTCGGAGTGCCTCGATGCCCGAGCTTCAAATCCTCCAGCCCCACGAGAAGGACCTGGGCGGCGGCTTCATGGTCCGCCGCTCGCTGCCGTCGGCACGGCGACAGGCGGTCGGCCCGTTCGTCTTCTTCGACCACTTCGGCCCGATCACCGCGAAGCCCGGCGACAACGTCGACGTGCGCCCGCACCCGCACATCGGTCTGGCCACGGTGACCTACCTGTTCGAGGGCGCGATGATGCACCGCGACTCGACCGGTGTGGTCCAGCGCATCGAGCCCGGCGCGATCAACCTGATGACGGCCGGGCGCGGCATCGTCCATTCCGAGCGCACGCCGAAGGACCTGCTCGGTGTCGAGCGTCGCAGCCACGGTCTGCAGTTGTGGCTCGCGGTGCCGGCCGAGCGGGAGGAAGACCGACCCGGCTTCCAGCACGTGCCGGGCGCCGAGATCCCTGCGTGCGACGTGGACGGCGTGCTGGTGCGCGTACTGATCGGCAGCGCGTTCGGTCTGAGCTCGCCGGTGCAGACCCTGTCGCCGACGCTGTACCTGGACCTGAACTTCGAGATCGCCTCTGGCGCCGCGCTGCGGATCCCCGACGCCGCCGAAGAGCGCGCGCTCTACAGCGTCGATCACGACGTCGAGCTCGATGGCGAACGCGTGCCGGCATTCACGATGGTCGTGCTCGAAGCCGGCAGTCAGCCGCTGCTGACCGCGCCGCGCGGCGGCCGCATCGTGCTGGTCGGCGGCACGCCGCTCGGGCACCGCTTCATGGTCTGGAACTTCGTCTCGAGCCGCAAGGAGCGCATCGTGCAGGCGCAGGACGACTGGGAGGCGTTCACCTCGAAGGCGAGCAGCGCCGGCTTCGAGCGCGTACCCGGTGAGACCGAGTTCATCCCGCTGCCGCCGCGGCGCCCCTGAGATGGCCGGCGCTGCTGACAGCGAGGAGGAGCGCTGGTGCGACGAGCGCGCGGCCGAGGTCGCGGCCTGCATCGACCGGCTCGCGCCCGAGCACGGCCGCATCGGCGAGCGGCCGGCCTGGCTGGCAATGCCGTATGCGAGCCTGTGGGCGGTGGCGAGCGCGCACCGGCCCGAATGGGTCGGCTGGTGGGTGATCTGCGGCGACCTGCCGAGCGACGCGCTCGCCGCGCACGACCTGCCGACGCCGCGCGATGCGATGCGTGCGTTCGGCAAGCGCTGGGTGCTGCACGCCGAAGCGCTGGACCGCGGCGACGTGCCGCCGGCGTGGGCGCACCTGCCCGACGACGCCTTGCCGAAGCTCGCCGCGCAGCTGCGGCGGCGCGGCGCCGCGCTGCAGGTCTGGGCCGACGACGCGGCCTCCTGGCCGACGGACGAGACCGGGGCTGAGCCGGCGTGACCGACGCCACGCCGCCCTATGTGCGCGAGGAACTCGACGCCCGCTCGCTGCACTTCTCGATGTCGGCGATCCAGAGCCGCATGCAGATCCGGCACCCCGACGCGCTCGAGCTCGAGTACACGCGGCTGATGATGGGCTGGCTGATGTTCCTGCCGCAGCCGCGGCGCATCGCGATGATCGGCCTCGGCGGCGGATCGCTGGCGAAGTTCTGCCACCGGCACCTGCCACAGGCCTCGATGGCGGTGGTCGAGATCAACCCGCAGGTGATTGCGCTGCGCGACGCGTTCATGGTCCCGCCCGATGGCGCGCGGTTCCAGGTGATCGCCGACGACGGCGCGGCCTTCGTCGCCCGCACCGAGGACCGTTTCGATGTGCTGATGGTGGACGCCTTCGATGCCCACGGCATGCCGGCCGCGCTCGGTGCGCAGCGCTTCTACGACGACTGCCTCGACGCGCTGCAGCCAGGCGGCATGCTGGCGGTGAACCTGCACGCTGGCCACCCGCACCTCCCCGTTTACCTCGACCGGATCCGCCGCAGCTGTGGTGGCGACGTGTTGCGCGTGGACGATCGCGACGGCAGCAACACGGTCGTCCTGGCGTGCAAGGGTGGTCCGCTTCGGCGTGCGCACGGGGGCCCGGTGCGGCGACCCGCCGCGCTGGCTGCCGAGCCCTGGGAGCAACTGCGTCCTGCCTTCGCGCGCGTCGCCAGCGCGTTGGACCGTTGAGAACCTCCGAGCCATGACGAACGAATCCGAGGTGCCCGAGACGCGCTACGCCGACGCCGGCGGTGTGAGCGTCGCGTACCAGGTCTTCGGCAGCGGGGCGCAGGACCTGTTGGTCGTGCCCGGGATCATCTCGCACCTGGACGCCAACTGGCAGTACGACGCGTATGCCCGGTTGCTGCGCCAGCTGGCCGGGATGTTCCGTGTCATCACCTTCGACAAACGCGGCCAGGGCCTGTCCGATCAGATCGACGGTGTGCCGACCCTCGAGGAGCGCATGGACGACGTGCGTGCCGTCATGCAGGCCGCCGGCTCGCCCCGGGCCGTGCTGTTCGCGTCCTCGGAGGGCGGGGCGATGGCGGCTCTGTTCACCGCGACGCACCCGGCGATGGTCGAGCGGCTCGTCCTGTTCGCGACGATGGCGCGGTTTTCCAGGGCGCCGGACTATCCCCATCGCGCCACGCTGGATCGCATGCTCGAGGTGCTGGCCGGCTCGTGGGGCACGGCGCAATCGGCGCCGCTGTTCGCGCCGAGCCGTGCCCACGACGCCGCCTTCTGCGAGCTGATCGCGCGCTACCAGCGCCAGAGCGCTTCACCGGGGGCGATCCGCCGGCTGATGCTGGCGAACGACCAGATCGACGTGCGCGCGATCCTGCCGCAGGTTCTGCGGCCGACGCTGATTCTTCACCGCCGCGGCGACAGGACCGTGACCTGCGCGAACGGGCGCTACCTGGCGGACCACGTGCCGGACGCGGTCTACCTCGAGCTGCCCGGCAGCGATCACTTCGCGTGCGAGGGCGATGCCGATGCGGTCGTCGACGCCATCGGCCGCTTCGCGGCCGCGGACCGGGCTCGTCCCCCCGAAGGCCAGGCGACCCGATGGCTGGCGACGGTGCTCTTCACCGACATCGTCGGCTCGACCGAACACGCCGCAAGGGTGGGCGACCGCGCCTGGCGCGATCTGCTCCAGCAGTTCCATGCCATCGGCCGCGTGCAGCTCGAGGCCCATCGCGGGCGCGAGATCGACAGCGCCGGCGACGGTTTCTTTGCGACCTTCGACGGACCCGCGCGGGCCATCCGCTGTGCCGCGGCGATCGGCCGCGAGCTTGCGGCGATCGGCATCGAGGTCCGCGCTGGTCTGCACACCGGCGAAGTCGAGACGACCGCAGACAAGGTCAGCGGCCTGGCCGTGCACATCGGTGCGCGCGTCATGTCGCATGCCGGGGCCGCGCAGGTGCTGGTGTCGAACACGGTGAAGGATCTGGTCGCCGGCTCGGGCATCCGCTTCGAGGAGCACGGCAGCCATGTGCTGAAAGGCGTGCCGGGGGAGTGGCGCCTGTGGCAGGCGCAGGTCGAATGACGCGGCGGCTCAGGCGGGAGCGGTCGAGAACACCATCGCGCCGTCGTCGACCCTGCCGTAGCGGAGCATCACGATGTCGCGCGCGTAGTTCTGGTGCAGCTTCCACGGCACCCGCGACCCCTGCTTCGGGAACAGGTGCATCGAGCGCTGGAAGTAGCCGGACGAGAAGTCGATCCACGGTTCCTCGGCCAGCGTCGGATCGGTGTTGCGCGGCGTACATTGCGTGAACCCCTGCGCCTGCATGTGGTTCAGCAGCCGGCCGACATAGGCACAGGTCAGGTCGCACTTCAGCGTCCAGCTCGCGTTGGTGTAGCCGAACGACGACGCGAAGTTCGGCACGCCGCTGTACATCATCCCCTTGTAGTTCAGCGTCTTCGGCCACTCGACCGGCACGCCGTCGACGCTGACCTGCAGGCCCCCCAGCATCTCGAGCTGCAGGCCGGTGGCCGTGACGATCAGGTCGGCGTCGAGCTCGGCGCCCGACTTCAGCCGCAGGCCGGTCGCGGTGAAGGACTCGATCTCGTCGGTGACCACCGAGGCGCGCCCGGCCCTGATCGCACGGAACAGATCGCCGTCGGGGACCAGGCACAGGCGCTGTTCCCAGGGGTTGTAGCGCGGCGTGAAGTGCCGGGCCACGTCGTAGTCGGGGCCGAGCTGGGCGCGCACGCCGGCGAGCAGCAGCTTGCGGGCCAGCGCCGGCTTGCGCCGGCACAGGCGGAAGAAATACATGCCGAGCAACACCTGCTTCCAGCGCGACAGGCCGTACGCCAGGCGCGCGGGCAACGCGCGGCGCAGCGCGTTCGCGACCGCGTCGCGCGCCGGCCGCGCGACGACCCAGGTCGGCGAGCGCTGCAGCATCGTCACGTGGGCGGCCGTCTTCGCGAGCTCGGGCACCAGCGTCACCGCGGTGGCGCCGCTGCCGATCACGACGACGCGCTTGCCGGCGTACGCGATGTCGCCGGTCCAGGCCTGCGGGTGCACGACGCGGCCGGCGAAGCGCTCCCTGCCGGGAAACTCGGGCGTGTAGCCTTCGGCGTAGCGGTAGTAGCCGCTGCACATGAAGAGGAAGCTGCAGCTCAGCTGCACCTGCTCGCCGGACTCGCCGCGCTCGGCGTCGACCGTCCAGCGCGCATGCGCCGTCGACCACGACGCACTTCTGACGCGGTGGCCGAAGCGGATCCTGGCGTCGAGGCCGTGCTCCGCCGCGGTCTCCCGCACGTAGGCGAGGATCGAGGGCCCGTCGGCGATGGACTTCTGGTCCTTCCAGGGCTTGAAGGCGTAGCCCAGCGTGTACATGTCCGAGTCCGAGCGGATGCCGGGGTAGCGGAAGAGATCCCACGTCCCGCCGATGGCAGCGCGACCCTCGAGGATGAGGAAGGTCTTCTCGGGGCACCTCTCGCGCAGGTGGCACGCGGCGCCGATGCCGGACAGGCCGGCGCCGAT
>JAYSLR010000509.1:0-4523 GCA_043725365.1 Rhizobacter sp.
ATACACTTATCCACAGCTGACCATCAAGCAAAAGTCAGCTTCCGCCCTGGCTCACTATTCGATCGGCAGGGTGGCTCAGATCTCGATCGGCGCGAACAGCGCATACGCACTGAAGCGTAAGCCGAAGCAGCCATAGGAAAGCCCCGCTGCGGGGCCTGTAGGGGGCCTACAAGCGTTTAGACGACGCGGAGCACGGGCTGCACTACTGGAACGGGGCGCACTGCTACGCGATCCCCATGCACTCTATTCATGATGTCTGCCGCCTGCTGTGCGGCGTCGCCCACTGTGAAGTGTGCGTAGATGAGTGTCGTATTTATATCGACGTGCCCAAGCAGCCCCTGCAAGGTGTGCAGTTGCCCGCCACGTTGACAGAAGCGCACAGCGAAGGTGTGGCGTAGCGTGTGCAGCGTTGGCTTGGTTGGAACTACGGAAATCTCGGCACGCTCAATGGCTGCATCCCACCAGTTCTGCTCATTTGCGGGACGAACCATGACGTTGTTGTCCGTACGTGCGTCGTACCGGCGCTTGAGGATTTCATGCATACGAGTCGTCATGCGCAATACCGTATCCCTGCCGCCTTTCTGGCGCAGCACAGTGACAGTGCCAGCGTCAAAGTCAACCTGGTTCCACTGCATGTCGGCAATCTCGCTATAGCGTGCGCCAGTGTCGAGCAGCAGGCAGACGAAATCCCAGTTGTGCTGCCGCATCGCGTCGCGGTCAGCGTTCTTGCCCGAATACTTCTGATCGGGTCTGATGGTTGCCAGCAGTCGCGTCTCTTCATCGGGGGTCAAGAAGCGCACCCTTCCCTTGACGCCTTTGATGCGTTCGAGCTTGTCGCAAACGCTGTACCCCTTAGCCGCGCAGTAGGTCAGCATCGCATTCCAGTACGAGACCGAAGCGGCAGCGGTGCTCAGTTTCTTTCCTGAAGAAAGCATCCTCTCGATGACTTCCTGAGACTGCTTCGCCGTCACCTTGTGCAGTGACTGGTCAGGGATGGACTTGAAGGGGGCGAGCCGGATGCGGCAGTTGTCGCCACTCTTCATGTGCTGGCGGCTGGACGTGAACTCGTCAATCGCCTTGTAGAGCGGTACGGGCATCTTGCCCTTCACGACTACCTCGGCATGAACTTCGTTGATCCATTTCGCTTCGAGCTGCTCAGCGACCTTACGATTGCTGGTCTTGGTCGAACGATTGATCTTGACGGTGCCGACCATCTTCCGCACATGCCATATGCCATTTTGCATTGTGAGACTCATTTTTACTCCATGAGAATGCGCAAGTGATGGAAATAGAGTGTTGGGAATAGAAATGTTTTTCCGCACTCGACTGCACTTGTGTTGCGCAACTGCTGTGCAACTTTTGCACAAGTGTTGATATACATTGTGCGAGGCTTGCAATGCGTGGACAACCTGTTTTTTTGCTATGAAATCGGCGAATCTTGCGCAACATGTAGGGCGGTGTTGCTGCGCCCAGACAGAAAAAGCGTCAACCGTTTTTACACATTTTTTGGCCACGCTGTAAGCAAGTAGCAGCAACGCCTACAGCACAAGTAACCACTAACTTTAGGGCCTATGGCATATGGCAGAGATTTCAAGTGACAGTGCGGCCACCGGCGCGCCGCCCGGTTCGATCGCGCCGCTGCGCCTGCCCGACGACCGCCAGCTCGTGCTGCGCGTGATGCCGATGCCGGCCGACGCGAACGGCAACGGCGACATCTTCGGTGGCTGGATCATGGCCCAGGTCGACATTGCCGGCGCGGTGCTGCCGGCGCGCATCGCGAAGGGCCGCATCGTGACCGTCGCGGTCAACGAGTTCATCTTCAAGCAACCGGTGTCGGTCAGCGACCTGCTGAGCTTCTATGCCAAGGTCGAACGCATCGGCAAGACCTCGATCACCGTCAACGTCGAGGTCTACGCCGAGCGCAACCCGGCGAACCTGCAGGTCGTCAAGGTCACCGAAGCGAACCTGACCTATGTGGCGATCGACCGCGACGGCCAGCCGCGCCTCATTCCGAAGGAATAGGACTATTCGGCCGGGCCGCGGGTGCGCGGCTCGATCGCGGCCAGCGCGTCGAGAAAGTTGCGACGCCACCAGTGCACGTCCTGCGCGCGGGTCTGCGCGAGCAGCGCGGCGTGGCGCGCGCGGCGCTCGTCCAGCGGCATCTGCAGCGCGTGCTGGATCGCCTGCGCGGTGGCCGCGATGTCGTACGGATTGACCAGCAGCGCGTCGCGCATCTGCTCGGCGGCCCCCGCGAAGCGCGACAGCACCAGCACGCCCGGATCGGCCTCGTCCTGCATCGCGACGTACTCCTTCGCGACCAGGTTCATGCCGTCGCGCAGCGGCGTGACGAGCGCGACGCGCGCCATGCGGTACAGCGCCGGCAGGCGGCGCCGCGCCCAGACCCGGTTCATGTAGCGGATCGGCATCCAGTCGAGCTCGCCGTAGTGGCCGTTGATCTCGCCGGCCAGGCCCTCCAGTTCGTGGCGCAGGTCGTCGTAGGCGTGCACGGTCTCCCGCGTCGGCGAGGCGATCTGGATCAGCGTGGCGCTGTGACGGTTCTCCGGGTAGTTGTCGAGAAGCTCGCGAAACGCGCGGAAGCGCTGCGGCAGGCCCTTCGAATAGTCCAGCCGGTCGACGCCGACGAGCAGCCGGCGCTTGCTGTACTGGTCGCGCAACATCGCCTCGGTCTCGCGCGACTCGGTGCTGCCGGCCAGGCGCCGGAACTCGTCGACATCGATGCCGATCGGGAACGCGCGCGCGACGACGCGCCGGCCGTAGGC
The DNA here is from genome assembly GCA_043725365.1 of Rhizobacter sp. Lineage (GTDB taxonomy): Bacteria > Pseudomonadota > Gammaproteobacteria > Burkholderiales > Burkholderiaceae_C > LMDS01. The sequence continues at coordinate 2,781 of JAYSLR010000509.1, forward strand.
CTCGAACTCGCCATCGCCGAGCGCGATCGCGTTCGCCTCCTCGACGACGAACCGCGCGAAGTGATCGGCGTCGCTTCGCGTCTGCAGACCGACCAGGTCGTAGGCAAAGAACGAGCGCATCAGCCACTCGTGGCCGGGGATCGCCGCGAGGATCGGCGGCGGCGGCAGCGGGATGTGCAGGAAGAAGCCGATGCGCTGGCGGCAGCCAAGTGCGCGAAGCTCGGCCGCGAGCGGGATCAGGTGGTAATCGTGGACCCAGATCACGTCGTCCGGCCGCAGCAGCGTGGCCAGCTTGCGTGCGAACAGCCGGTTCACGCGCTGGTAGCCGGCGAAGAAGCCGGCGCCGAAGTCGGCCAGGTCGAGCCGGTAGTGCAGCGCCGGCCACAGCGCCTGGTTCGAGTAGCCGGTGTAGTAGGTGTCGTGATCGGCACGCGACAGGTCGATCGTGACCAGCGTCACCGCCCCCGAGCGCTGCTTGTGCACGTCGCCCTCGCCCGGCGCGCCGTCTTCGACGATCTTGCCGCTCCAGCCAAACCACAGACCGCCGCTTTGCGCCAGCGTATCGCCCAGCGCGACCGCCAAGCCACCGGCGGCGGGCTTGCGCGGGTCGCCGATGCGGTTCGAGACGACGACGAGACGGCTCATATGCGCGAATCCCACGGCACCGACAGGCGCATCGCGGCGTTGACGATCCCGACCATCGAATACGTCTGCGGGAAGTTGCCCCACAGCTGGCCGGTCACCGGGTGCGTGTCTTCCGAGAGCAGTCCGAGCGGGTTGCGCACCGCGAGCAGCGCATCGAAGATCTCGCGCGCCTGCTGCTTGCGGCCAATGCGCGCGAGCGCGTCGATGCGCCAGAACGCGCAGATGTTGAACGAGGTCTCGGGCAGACCGAAGTCGTCGGGCGCCTCGTAGCGGCGCATGTAGGGGCCGTCGCACAGCGCCGCCTCGAGCGCGTCGACGGTCTTGACGAAGCGCGGGTCCATCGGATCGATCATGCCGACCTCGGCCATCAGCAGCACGCTCGCGTCGAGCTCGCGCCCGCCGAAGCTCTCGGCGAAGGCCTGGCGCTCCTCGCTCCAGGCCCGCTCGAGGATCTTCGCGCGGATCAGCTCGGCGCGCCCGTGCCAGAACGCGGCGCGCTCGCGCAGGTCGAAGGTCTCGGCGATCTTCGCGAGCCGGTCGCAGGCAGCCCAGTTCATCAGCACCGACGAGGTGTGCACGCGCGCCCGGGTGCGCAGCTCCCACATCCCGGCGTCGGGCTGGTCGTGGATCTTGAAGGCGCGCTCGCCGACCACCTCGAGCAGCTCGAACTCCTCGCGCGTGCCGCGCCGCAGCAGCCGGTGGTCGTGGAAGGCCTGCGCGGCGCCGAGCACGATGTTGCCGTAGACGTCGTGCTGGAAGTGCTCGGCCGCCTGATTGCCCACGCGCACCGGCCGGTGACCGCGGTAGCCGCCCAGGTGCTCGACGATCGTCTCGGGCAGCTGCTGCTCCAGCCCGATGCCGTAGAGCGGCTGGATGTGGCCGCTGCCGGCGCGACCGACCGCATCGCGCAGCCAGCGCAGGTAGTCCTCCATCGTGCCGACCTCGGACAGGCTGTTGAGCGCGCGGACGACGAAGAACGCGTCGCGCAGCCAGCAATAGCGGTAGTCCCAGTTGCGCTCGCTGCCGGGCGCCTCGGGCAGGCTGGTCGTCATCGCCGCGACGATCGCGCCGGTCTCCTCGAACAGGCACATCTTCAGC
>JAYSLR010000510.1:0-7011 GCA_043725365.1 Rhizobacter sp.
CCCGCTGGCGATCGTCGCGTTCGCGGTCGTGGGGTTGCCGTGGTTCTTGGCGATGCAGTCGCGCTTTCCGGGCTTCTTCGACTACTTCGTGATCGAGCAGCATTTCCGCCGCTTCGCGCAGTCGAACTTCAACAACGTGCACGGCGCGTGGTTCTTCCTCGCCGTGATGCCGCTGCTGACCTTGCCGTGGAGCGTGTGGCTGCCCGCCGCCGTGCGCTGCGTGCGCGGGCCGCGCGCCGCCGCGCAGGCCGGCCCGCCCGGGACGCGCGCGCTGTACGCGTGGTGGATCGTCGCGATCGTCGGCTTCTTCTCGATCCCGAGCTCGAAGCTGGTCGGCTACGCGCTGCCGGCGCTCGCGCCGTGGTGCGCGCTGCTCGCGCTGGCGATCGCCACCGGCGTCTCGCGCCCCTGGCGCCGGGTGCTGACGGCCTCGGCGCTGGGGTGCGTCACGATCGTCGCGGTCGTCGCCTGGCTGGCGCCGAACTCGAACCGTGCGCTCGCACGGACGCTGGCGGACGGCATCGCCCCGGGCGACCGGGTCGTGATGGTCGACGAGTACGCCTACGACGTGCCGTTCTACGCCCGCCTGGCGCGGCCGGTCGTCATCGCCGGCGACTGGGCCGACCCGGAGATCGCTAAGCACGACAACTGGCGCAAGGAGGTCCTGGATGCCGCGCGCTTCGACCCGGCGCTGGCGCGCGAGTTGCTGCGGCCGCTGACCGAGCTGCCGCGCCTGGCCTGCGGCGCGAGCGCGGTCTGGTTCATCGTGCCGGCCGGCAACGCCGCGCGCGTGGCCGGCCTGCCAGGCGCCGTGCGCGTGGCCGCCAACCCGCGCAGCGAGCTCTGGCGCGAGCCGGGGCGCAGCTGCCCCTGAACCGGCGATGCGCCGCCTCCTGCGCTACGGCACGGTCGGTGCGTTCGCGACCGCCGCGCACTACGGGGTGCTGGTGCTGCTCGTCGAGCTCGGCGGCTGGCCGGCCTACCTCGGCTCGGGCGTCGGCGCGGTCATCGGCGCGCAGCTCGCGTACGCCGGCAACCGCTGGTTCACGTTCAATCACCGCGGCGCGATGCGCGCGTCGTGGCCGCGCTTCCAGGCCACGGCACTGCTGGGCGCGCTGCTCGGCATGGCGATCGTCGGCGCGGGCGTGCGGCTCGGCGTGCACTACCTGATCGCGCAGGTCGTCGCGACGCTGGCGGGCCTGCTGCTGACCTTCGCGATCAACCGGGCCTGGACCTTCCGCTGAATTCAGCTGGCCCAGACACGGCCGAGGCGCACGTCCGCGGCGGCCAGATCCGCGTCGAACGCGACGCTGCCGAGGTAGGCGAGCTCGCGCTCGCGCGCGGCAGCGATCGCATCCGGCGGATCGCCGGCCCGGTGTTCGCCCGGGTGGCAGAACAGCAGCGCGCCCTCGGCCGGCAGCGCGGCGAGCCAGCGCCGCATCAGCCCCTGGTAGTTCGGGTCGACGAAGTCGTAGGCCCCGAGCAGCGCCGGGTTGCGCGCGATCACGCGCTGTGCGAGTTCGCGCTCGAGCGCGCGCCCGCCGGTGCGTTCGATCAGCCAGCGCTTGATGGCGAAGCCCGGCCCGAGCACCCGCGCCGTGCTGCGCAGCGCCGGCAGCGGCTGCACGTGCTCGACCATGTCGAGCAGGATCCGGCGCAGCCCAGGCAGATGGTGCACGTGCTGGTGGCCGTCGACGAAGCGCGGCGGCCGGCCCAGGGCCTCGTTGAACGCGGCGAGCTGCGCGTGCACCTCGTGGCGCACTTCGGCCCGCGGCAGCAGGCCCAGGTGCGCCTGCGCGATCAGCCGCGCGAGCCCGGGCAGCCGCGGCCAGCGCCGCGCCAGCCGGGCGCTGAGCGGGTGGCCCTCGGTGAAGTTCAGGTGCAGGCCGACATCGACCGTGTCGGGCAGGTGCTTCAGCAGCGCCGCGGCCTCGGGCCAGTGCGGGCTGTTCGTGATGCACGAGACCGCCGTCAGCCGCTGGGCGTGGGCGAGCCGTGCGATGCCGGCCGAGATGCCGGGCGCGAGCCCGAAGTCGTCGGCGCAGAGTGCCAGCGTCCTCGTCATGTGGGCGGTCCGCTCGGCGCGTCGATCGCCCCGCGCCCCGCTTCGCTGCCGATCAGGTAGACCGGCCGCTGCTTGACCTCGTCGAAGATGCGGCCGACGTACTCGCCGAGGATGCCGATCGACAGCAGCTGCACGCCGCTGAAGAACATCATCCCGGTCACGAGCGTCGCCCAGCCCGGCACGTCGCTGCCGTAGATGAAGTGCTCGAGCACGATCCAGGCGCCGAAGCCGAGCGCGAACAGCGCGACCACGACGCCGAGCGCGCTCCACAGCCGCAGCGGCGCGTTGGTGAACGCGGTCACGCCGGTGAACGCGAGGCGCGACAGGCTGCGCAGCGAGTAGGTGCTGGTGCCGGCGTTGCGCTCGGCCGGCACGTACGGAATGATGACGTTGTTGAATCCGACCCAGGCGTACAGGCCCTTCATGAAGCGGTTGCGTTCGGGCAGCGCCTTCAGCGCGTCGACGACGCGCCGGTCCATCAGCCGGAAGTCGCCCGCATCGACCGGGATGGTCACCGCCGCGTTGTGGTTCACCAGCCGGTAGAACAGCGCGGTGCCCAGGCGCTTGGGCCAGCTCTCGTCGGCGCGCGAGGCGCGCGCGGCACAGACCATGTCGGCGCCGTCCTGCCAGGCCTTGACCATCTCGGGCACCAGCGAGGCCGGGTGCTGCAGGTCGGCGTCCATCAGCAGCACGATGTCGCCGGCGGCGCGGTCGATGCCGGCGGTCAGCGCGGCCTCCTTGCCGAAGTTGCGCGACAGCCGCACATAGCGCACGCCGGGCGCGACGAGCCAGGGTGCCATCGCCGCCGGCGTCGCGTCGCGGCTGCCGTCGTCGACGACGATGATCTCCCAGCGCTCGGTGAGGCCGGCGAGCTCGGCGGTCAGGCCCGTCAGCAGCAGGCCGATGTTCTCGGCTTCGTTGAAGGCCGGCACGACACAGCTGATCGCGGGCCGCGGGGATCGGGTCGGAATGGTCGTCATGGGCGGGGGCAGCGTTCCGGCGCGACTTTACGCTGCCGCGCGCGCGGCGCCGGCTGCCGCGCCGCCGCGGCCGTCAGCCCTGGTGCCAGATCACGCGCTGGCGCGTATCCGCCCAGCGCTCGTAGAGTGCGCCGTAGACCTCCTCGATGCGGTTGCGCTTGACCTTGAAGGTCGGCGTGATGAAGCCGTTGTCGACCGTCCACGGCTCGCTGACGACGACCAGGCAGTCGAGCTGCTCGTGCGGGTCGAGCCTGGCGTTGATCGCGTCCAGGTGCGCGGCCAGCGACACCTCCATCGTCCGGCGCTGCTCGGCGTCCTGCGCGCGCTTCGCGGCCTCGGCATTCAGCATCACGATGCCCAGCGGCTGGCCGAGGTTGGCGCCGGTGACGACGCAGGCCTCGACCGCGCCGTTCATCACCAGCTTGTCCTCGATCGGCGCCGGCGCGACGTACTTGCCCTTGCTGGTCTTGAACAGGTCCTTGACGCGGCCGGTGATGCGCAGGTTGCCCTCGGCGTCGAGCTGGCCCTTGTCGCCGGTGTGCAGCCAGCCGTCGGCGGTGAGGGAGTCGCGCGTCAGCCCGGGTTCCTTGTAGTAGCCCAGCATCAGGCCCGGGCTCTTCATCTGGATCTCGCCGGTCTGCGGGTCGAGCCGGCTGTGCACGCCGTCGTACGCGCGCCCGACGGTGCCGGGGCGCTGGATCCCGGGCAGCGTGGCGTGCGAGACGCCGCAGTTCTCGGTCATGCCGTAGACCTCGATGATCGGCAGGCCCAGGCGCGCGTACCAGCCCAGCAGTTCGGGCGGCATCGGCGCGGCGCCGCCGGCGGCCAGCGTGCACTGGTCCAGGCCGATCGCCGTCAGTACCTTCTTCGCGACGATGCGGCCCAGCAGCGGGATCTTCAGCAGCCGCGCCAGCCTGGCCGGCGGCATCTTCGCGTGCACGCCCTGCTGGAACTTGACCCAGAGCCGCGGCACCGAGAAGAAGCAGGTCGGCCGTGCGCGCTGCAGGTCGGCGCCGAAGGTCTCGAGGCTCTCGGCGAAGTAGACCCGCATCGAGGTCGCGAGCAACCCGTGCTCGACCAGCGTGCGCTCGGCCACGTGTGCCAGCGGCAGGTACGACAGCATGCGGGTCCCGTCTTCCAGGCCGATGCGGTTCAACGCCGCCTGGATCGACCACGCGAAGGTCGCGAAGCTGTGCATCACGCCCTTGGGCACGCCGGTCGTGCCCGAGGTGTACATGATGGTCGCGAGCTCGGCGCCGTCGCGCAGCGGCTCGCCGGCCAGCGGCGGGGTCGCCGCGACGATCGCGGCCCACGGCGCGAAATCGGTCGGCGGCGCCAGCGGCATCGCGATGCACGGCAGCCCGGCGGGCACACCGGGCTTCATCGCGTCCCAGCCGTCGAGCTTGCCGACGAACAACAGCCTCGCCTCGCTGTGATCGAGGATCTGGCGGATCGTGCCGGCGGCCAGCGTCGGGTACAGCGGCACCGAGACGAAGCCGGCCATCCAGATCGCGAAGTCGGCCATCAGCCAGTGCGCGCAGTTCTTCGACAGGATCGCGATCCGGCTGCCCGGCGCGAAGCCCTGCGACTGCAGGTGCGCGGCCATGCGACGCGACTCGTCGACCAGCTGCGCCCAGGTGTGGTCGCGCGTCGCGCCGCCGCCCAGCGGCTGCGTCAGCACGACACGATCGGGCGCGTTGCGCTCCCAGTGGTACAGGCGCTGCAACGCGAGTGCGTCGGGTGACACGGTGTCAGGGATCGGCATCGGGCGTCCTCGAAAATGCGGCCGGCGGCGGGCTCGGCACCGACCTTATGGCAAGCACGCGGCGCCGCCAAGACTGGGACAACCCGCAGGCCGCACGCGCCGGGACCGCGCCGGTTTGCGGTGATGATCGCGGCATGAAATATCCGCTCGTGCGCCTGCCGCTGGCGCTGCTGTTCGTGGTGCCGGTGTTCATCGCGCAGGGCGCCGTCTGGGGCCTGGCGGGACGCTTCGGCGAGGTGCCGGTGGCGCTGGCGTCGGTGTTCATCGCCTGCGGGCTGGGCTGGGCCGCCTATGCGCTGTACACACGCCTCGTCGAGAAGCGCGCCGCGCTCGAACTCGGCCGGCGCGGCGCACTGCGCGAACTGGCCGCGGGGCTGTCGAGCGGCACGCTGCTGTTCAGCGCGACGGTCGGCGTGCTCGCGCTGTTCGGCGCCTACCGCATCAGCGGCGTGCGCGAGGACCCGTCGATCATGCTGATTCCGCTGTGCGTGGCGGTCGCGGCCGCCGTGATCGAGGAGATCATGGTCCGCGGCGTGATCTTCCGCCTGATCGAGGCGTCGCTGGGCACCTGGATCGCGCTCGCGGCCTCGGCCGCGCTGTTCGGGATGGGCCACCTGATGAACCCGAACGCGACGCTGCTCGCGGTGCTGGCGATCGTCTTCGAGGCCGGCATCATGCTGGCCGCGGCCTACCTGCTGACGCGGCGGCTGTGGCTGGCGATCGGCATCCACGCGGCCTGGAACTTCACGCAGAGCGGCATCTTCAGCCTGCCGACCTCGGGCATTCCGATGCACGGGATCTTCATCGCCGAAGTCAGCGGGCCGGCGTGGCTCACCGGCGGTGCATTCGGCGTCGAGGCCTCGGCGGTCGCGGTCGTGCTGTGCACGACGCTCGGGCTGTCGATGCTGGTGCTGGCGGCGCGGCGCGGCCGCTTCGTCGCGCCGTTCTGGCGCCGCCCGGCCGCGACGACGGCAGGTTCGCCGGCGCCGGCGCCCGCCTGAGCGACCCGCCCTGTGCGGTCAGCTCGGTGATGTGCCAGGCAGGGATCGTCGTTCCGGCGGCGTCCTGGCTTCAGTCGTCCGCCGCGGCGCGGGCGACCGCCGCCTCGATCTGTTCCTGCACCTTGCGCGCACCGCGCAGCACCAGCGTCGGGTCGAGCCCGGCCTGCGGCGCCACGGCCTGCGCCACCTCGTCGAGCGCGGCCGGATCGGTCATCAGCGCGTAAGCCAGCGCCGACAGCGCGCAGATCGTGCGCTTCGGCACCTGCATCGGCAACTCGCGCGTGCTGTTGACGATGACGTGGAAGCGCACGCTGGTCACCGCGGCGGCCGCCAGGCCCCAGCTCTCGCACAGCGCGGCGCCGAGGGCGTCGTGGCTGACGCCGAACTCGGTGTGCTCGAGCATCAGCAGTTCCTCGTCGTCGGCAGCCTGCGCGAGCAACTTGCGGTAGCGCTCGGTGGCGTGGCGGAACAGCACCGCCTTGCCGCATTCCTCGAACAGGCCGGCCGAGTGCGCGATCCACGGATCGACGCCGACCTGCTGGCCGATGCGGCTCATCAGCAGTGCGCGCACCCCGGCGCGTTCCCACACCGGCTCGAGCTCGGGCGCATGCGGGAACACCGCGCGCAGGCCCATCGCGAAGGTGACCGACGCGACCTCGCGCGTGCCCAGGTGCGTGATCGCCTGCTGCACCGTCTGCACCCGACCGCGCAGGCCGTACATCGACGAGTTGACCGCCTTCAGCACCGCCGAGGCCAGCGCCATGTCGCCCGAGATCAGCGCACTCACCGACTGCAGGTTGACGTTCTCGTCGGCCAGCATCAGCGACAGCTTGACCAGCGACTCCGGTTGGGCCGGAACGTCGATGTTCAGCGAGCGCAGTTGGGGATCGACGGGCATGGCGGACTTTCGGGACGCAGCGGTGACGGCTCGATCGTAGGGGCGCCGCCAGCCCGCCGATGCGGCGAACAGCAGGCTTCTCCCGGCGCAGTTCGGCAGCGCTGCCGGGCGCCGCAATGGAAAAGGGCGCCAGGTCGACCCTGACGCCCTTCGCGTTCTGCCTCGGCCCCGACTGCGGCCTGCGTGTCCCGCACCTGCTGGCGCAAGGCCGCGGCGCGTTGTCTCTGTCTCCTCAGCCCCCGTCCTGCGCAGCACCATGACGGTGCCTGCCGCGAGAAGCGGGATTCTGGGCGCGTCCCGGT
>JAYSLR010000511.1:0-2053 GCA_043725365.1 Rhizobacter sp.
CCCGCGAGGGCGTCTCTCCACCCCAGCACCTTGAACCATACAAGCCCGCGCCGGGTACCGCCTGCCGCGACGCGCGGACGTATCCAAGAGGCGACCAACAGCGAACGGCAGCAATGGACCGCAAGACGACTGCCAACGTTGGGGCGTCATGCGAGCTCGCCCACGCGAATGCAGCGTGCCTCGTGCCCCGCACCGACCGCCACCGGCGCCGGCGGTGCGGTGCGGCAGGCGTCGATGACCCAGGCGCAGCGGTCGGCGAACGGGCAGCCGGCCGGCATGTCGGCGAGCTCGGGCACGCGCCCGGGGATGGTCGCGAGCAGCGGCTTGCGGCCACCGACGCGTGCCGCACCCATGCGCGGCCGGCCCGCGAACAGGCCGCGCGTGTACGGGTGCGCGAGGTGCGAGAACACCTCGCTGGTCGGCCCCGACTCGACCACCGTGCCGCCATACATCACCAGCAGCCGCGCCACCGTGCGCGCCATCACGCCGAGGTCGTGGCTGATCATCAGCAGCGCCATCCCGGTCTCGGCGACGAGCTCGCGGATCAGGTCGAGGATCTCGCGCTGGATCGTCACGTCCAGCGCCGTCGTCGGTTCGTCGGCGATCAGCAGGTCGGGCCCGCACGCCAGCGCCATCGCGATCGTGACGCGCTGGCGCTGCCCGCCCGAGAGCTGGTGCGGGTAGGCGTCGAGCCGCTGCGCGGCCTGCGGCAGGCGCACCCGTTCGAGCAGGCGCAGCGCCTCGGCCCGCGCCGCGGTGCGCGTCATCCCGCGGTGCAGGCGCAGCGGCTCGGCGATCTGGTCGCCCACCGTGTGCAGCGGGTTCAGTGCAGTCATCGGCTCCTGGAACACCATGCCGATGCGGTTGCCGCGCAGCGTGCACATCGCCTCGTCGGCGAGTCCGACGAGTTCCTGCCCGTTCAGCAGGATGCTGCCGCTGACCGCGGCGCCGGGCGGCAGCAGGCCCATGATGGCCATCGCCGTCATCGACTTGCCGCAGCCGCTTTCGCCGATCAGCCCGAGCGTGGCGCCGCGTTCGAGCTGCAGGTCGATGCCGCGCAACGCGTCGGCCGGGCCGCGCGCGGTGTTCAGGCTGACGCGCAGGTCGGTGACGGCGAGCAGCGGGGAGGTGGGCGGCACCGTGCCATTGTGCCGCGCGCCGCCTTGCACGCCGCGCCCCGGTGACGGTCGTCCGGTTAGCATCGACCACTGCGGTGCGGCGAGAGCCCGGACGTTTCGATGCCATCGCCCGCAAGCGCGAAGAACAAGAAGCCGCCATGTCGTTGAAGCAGGATCTTCGTTCGGTCTGGACCGCGCTGCGCCGCGGCTCGCCGGTGGTCGTCGACGTGCCGCCGGCGATCCGCTTCGTGCTGCTGCAGCGCTACATGGACATGTCGATGCGCAACGGGCGCCTCTCGCTCGCGTCGTTCGGCATCCTGATGTTCGGCCTGGCGATGGACGCGCCGCTGCTCCCGCGCATCGCCGCGTGGATCGTGCTCGGCGCCGTGTTCGGCGTGCGCGTCGTGCTGGCGCGCCGCATGCTGCGCCGCCTCGACCCGGTCGACCCGCGCTCTGACTGGCGCTACGACACGCTCGTCGTGATCGCCTCGTCGGTCTGGGGCTTCGCGCCGATCGTGCTGCACGGTTGGGTTTCGCCGCTGAGCCTGTACTGCATCGTCTTCGCCGCATTCGTCGCGACCTCGCTGCTGGCGATCACCTACATCGCGGCGCTGCCGGCGAGCGTGCTGATGGTCGGCGCCAGCGCGCTGCCGCTGGTCGTCTTCATGGCGCTGCAGGGGCCGCTGGTGATGGTGGTGCTCGCGTTCGGCACCCTCGTGTGCGTGCTGGCGCTGCAGTTGCGCGTCTTCAGCATCCACGACACCTTGCTGCAGGCGCTGGCGGCCGAGCGCCAGAACGCCGAACTGGTGCAGGAGCTGCAGCGCTACCGGCAAGCGCTGGAGACCGAGAACGCCACGCTCGACCATTCGCTGCGCGCTGCCGCGCAGGAGGCGACCCGCGACCCGCTGACCGGCCTGTTCAACCGCCGCCACATC
>JAYSLR010000512.1:0-3215 GCA_043725365.1 Rhizobacter sp.
GTCTGGCGCAGCGTCTTCGCGGGCTGCTCCGTGGCGAACACGCCCGCCGTTCCGGGGCCGGCCGCGTCCATGCGCACGAACCACTGCGCCGCGGCGCGGTAGATCACCGGCGTCTTGTGACGCCAGCAGTGCGGGTAGCTGTGCACCAGCGTCGAGGTCGCGAGCAGTCGGCCGGCGGCGCGCAGCGCGTCGGCGATCAGCGGCGCCGCCTTCCAGATGTTCAGGCCACCGAAGAGCGGAAGGCCGGCCTCGTACTGGCCGTTGCCCTGCACCGGGTTCAGGATGTCGTCGACCGCGAGGCCGTGCGCGCGGCAGGAGTTGAAGTCCTCGATGCCGTAGGCCGGCGCCGAGTGGACGATGCCGGTGCCGTCCGCATCCGTCGCGTAGTCAGCGGCATAGATCGGCGTGAGACGGGCGTAGCCGTCGTCGACGTCGGCCAGCGGATGACGGAACTTGATGCCTTCGAGCTCGCTGCCGGCGGTCGTCGCGAGCACCGTGCCGTCGAGGCCGTAGCGCGCCAGGCAGCTCTCTACAAGCGCGCTCGCGAGCAGCAGCACGCCGCGCTCGGTGTCGACGAGCGAATACTCGATCGACGGGCCGACGTTGAGCGCCTGATTGGCGGGGATCGTCCACGCGGTCGTGGTCCAGATCACCGCGAACGCCTGCTTCGCGAGTGGCGGCAGCCCGAAGGCCCCGGCGAGCCGCTCGGGCTCGGCGCAGAGGAAGGCCACGTCGACGGTCTGCGACTTCTTGTCCGCGTACTCGATCTCGAACTCGGCCAGCGACGAATGACAGTCGAAGCACCAGTACACCGGCTTCAGGCCGCGGTAGACGAAGCCGCGCTCGACGATCCGCTTCAGCACGCGGATCTCGTTGGCCTCGTTGCCGAAGTCCATCGTGCGGTACGGGTGGCCCCAGTCGCCGAGCACGCCGACGCGTCTGAAGTCGGCCATCTGCTGGGTGATCTGCTCGGTCGCGTAGGCGCGGCTCTTCGCCTGCACGTCGGCACGCTCGAGCTTGCGGCCATAGGTCTTCTCGATCTGGTTCTCGATCGGCAGGCCGTGGCAGTCCCAGCCCGGCGTGTAGCGCGCGTCCAGGCCCTTGAGCTGGCGCGCCTTGACGATCATGTCCTTCAGGATCTTGTTGGCCGCGTGGCCGACGTGCAGCGTGCCGTTCGCGTACGGCGGGCCGTCGTGCAGCACGAAGCGGGGTTGGCCGATGCGCGCGTCGCGCAGGCGCTGGTAGACGCCCTGGTCGGCCCACTCCTGGACCCAACCCGGCTCGCGCTTGGGCAGGTCGCCGCGCATCGGGAAGGGCGTGTCGGGCAGGTTCAGCGTGGATCGGTAGTCGGTCTTGGCGACGGATTCGGCATTCGACATGGTGGCGCTCGATGGGTGCGTTCCGGTGCCTGCAGCGGGCAGCGGATCAGGAGTCGGCCCCGCGGGGCGGGCGGGTGCGCGGGGCGAAACGGGCGGGCGGTGCGCCCGTCAAATAATTCGATCGCGGCTGGTCTGGCGGTGCTCGGCCGCGTGCGCCGCGAGCCAGGCGCGTGCGTCGACCGCGTCTTTCTCGATCGCGGCCGTCAGCGCCCCGAGCCCGTCGTAGCGGGCTTCGTCGCGAAGTTTGTGCAGCAGTTCCACGCGCACGAGTTTACCGTAGCCCCCCTCGAGCCCGAGGGCGACGGGCCAATCCAGGCAGTAGGTCTCGAGCAGCACCCGGCCGCTGTCGTCGACGGTGGGGCGCTGGCCGAGGCTGGCGACGCCGTCCAGCGGCGGCCCGGTCAGCCCGTGGACCTGGACCGCGTAGATGCCCAGCGCGGCCGGCTTCGGGTGGCTGAAGCGCAGGTTCAGCGTGCGGAAACCGTCGCCCGCACCGGACGTGCTGGCGCCCAGGTTGCGGCCCAGCTTGCGGCCGTGCACGACGTGGCCGCTGATGCTGTACGGCCGGCCCAGCAGCGCCGCGGCACGGGCCATGTCGCCGGCGGCGAGGGCCTCGCGCACCGCCGAGCTCGATACGCGCAGCCCGTGCACCTCGTAGCTGTTCATGCGCGCCACGTCGAAGCCGGCGCGCTGGCCGGCGGCGTCGAGCATCGCGTAGTCGCCGGCACGCTTCGCGCCGAAGCGGAAGTCGTCGCCGACCAGCACGACCTTCGTGCCCAGCCCGCGCACCAGCACGTCGTCGATGAAGGCCTGCGGCGATTGCGCGGCGAAGGCCCGGTCGAAACGCAGCACGACCACCTGATCGATGCCGCAGCGGTGCAGCTCGCCGAGCTTGTCGCGCAGCGTCGCGATGCGTGCCGGTGCGAGCTCGGGCTTGCCGGCGAGTGCCGCGAAATAGTCGCGCGGGTGCGGCTCGAAGGTCATCGCGCAGGACGGCAGGCCGCGGTGGCGGGCCTCCGAGTTCAGCAGCGCCAGCATCGCCTGGTGGCCGCGGTGCACGCCGTCGAAATTGCCGATCGTCAGGGCGCAGGCGGGCGCGATGCCGGGATGGTGGAAGCCGCGGAACACTTGCATGCGCGGCATTATCGGCCGGGGCTCAGCTGGCCGCTGCGCCCTTCGCGTGCTTCATGTGGCGGTAGATCAGCCCGCGCGACACGCCGAGCGTGCGCGCCGCCTTCGAGACGTTGCCACCGCACGCGCGCACCGTGCGTTCGATCAGGTGCTTGTCGTTGTCGCGCAGGGTGCCGTCGGACAAAGGCGCCGCGTCGGCCGCGGTGGTCGCCTGCGGTGCGGGCAGCGCCTGCATCTGGAACAGCGGGCCGGCGCCGTCGCGCGCCTGCATGCGGGCCGCGATCCAGACGTTCAGTCCGCTGGGCAGCCGGTGCGGCGTGGCGTGGCCGCCGCGGCTCAGCAGCGCGAGCCGGTTCAACGCGACGCCGAAGACCTCTTCGGCGTGCCGCCCGGCATCGCCCTGCGCGACGCCGAGCAGCCGTGCGGCGGCATTGTTGAGCCAGGCGATGCGCCCGCCCGAGTCGAGGCCGGCGAGGCCTTCCATCGGCGTGCCGAGCAGCGCCGGCAAGGTCTGCAGGTGCACGACGAGGTGTTCGCGCGACTGCGCACGCAGCAGCTGGTTCTCGATCGTCGTGGCGTACATCGCCACCACCGCGGCCGCGTCGAAACCGAAGGGCTGGCCCTCGGAGGTCAGGTCGAGCACCGCGGCGATGTGCCCGCTGGTGTCGCGGATCGGCGCGGCCGCGCAGTGCAGCACCTGCAGAT
>JAYSLR010000513.1:0-1988 GCA_043725365.1 Rhizobacter sp.
CCTGGGCATGAGCGACCAGATCGAGAACCGCATCATCGAGGCCAAGAGCCGCGGCATCTACGAGGCGCCGGGGCTGGCGCTGCTGTTCATCGCCTACGAACGGCTCGTCACCGGCATCCACAACGAGGACACGATCGAGCAGTACCGCGACAACGGCCGGCGCCTGGGCCGCCTGCTGTACCAGGGCCGCTGGTTCGACCCGCAGGCGATCATGCTGCGCGAGACGGCGCAGCGCTGGGTCGCGAGCGCGGTGACCGGCGAGGTCACGCTCGAACTGCGCCGCGGCAACGACTACTCGCTGCTGAACACCGAGTCGCCGAACCTGACCTACAAGCCGGAGCGGCTGAGCATGGAAAAGGTCGAGGGCGCGTTCTCGCCGCAGGATCGCATCGGCCAGCTGACGATGCGCAACCTCGACATCGCCGACACGCGCGAGAAGCTCGGCATCTATGCCGGCACCGGGCTGCTGGCCGCCGGTGGCGCGGCCGACCTGCTGCGCCTGGGCAAGGGCGGCGACTGACGCGGCCCTGCCCCAGACTCGCGCGATGCGTCGCCTCACGCCCTCGCTGAAGCAGTTCGCCGCGCGCGGCCTGCTCGCGCTGGCGTTCCTGTTCGCGCAGCAGACCGCGGCGCTGCACTGGCTGTCGCATGCGATCGAGGCGACGAAGGCGACGTCCGGCAAGGCCGGCGCGCCGGCCGACCACTGCGACGAGTGCCTGACGCTCAGCGCCCTCGGCGCCGCGGCGACGAGCAGTGCCGCGCCGCTGGCGGTCGTCGTCGCGCACCCGGCCCGGCGGGCGGCCCTTCCCGCCGCAGCGTCGCCGGCCGCGCTGCGGCTGGCGTTCCATTCCCGCGCGCCCCCCGTCCTGATCTGAGCTCCGTCGCCCGCGAGCCCGGCGCCACTGGCGCGGGTTCGCCCGTTCCGCTTTCAGATCAGGATTCCCATGTTCAAGTTGTCCCCCCTGGCCGGCGCCTGCGCGCTGGCACTGGCTGCTGCGCAGGCGCGCGCGGCCGAACCCGGCTCGGCGCCGACCGGCGCACCCGTTCCCGCCGCGGCGGCCAGCGCGCCGGCCGCGCAGCTCGGGCGCGTCGAGGTCATGGGCTCGCGCCAGCGCCTCGACGAGGCGCGCAGTTCGCTGTCGCCCGAGACCGGCAGCACGATCTACCGCTTCGACAGCGCCGACATCGCGAAGCTGCCGCTCGGCGACGCGACGCCGCTGAACCAGGTGCTGCTGCGCGCGCCCGGCGTCGTCGGCGATTCGTACGGCCAGCTGCACGTGCGCGGCGACCACGGCAACCTGCAGTACCGGATCAACGGCGTCGTGATCCCCGAATCGATCAGCGGCTTCGGCCAGGCGCTGGACACGCGTTTCGCCGACAACGTCAACGTGCTCACCGGTGCGCTGCCGGCGCAGTACGGCTACCGCACGGCCGGCGTGGTCGACATCCGCACCAAGGGCGCGGATCTGGCCGACGCCGGCAGCGTCGACCTCGTGCTCGGCAGCCGCGGCCACCGCGAGGCCAGCGCGAGCATCGGCGGCACCGCCGGCAACCTGCAGTACTTCGTGACCGGTTCCACCCTGCAGAACCGGATCGGCATCGAAAACCCGACGCCGCTCAACAACGCGATCCACGACGACACGCGCCAGACCAAGGGCTTTGCGTACCTGAGCTACCTGCTCGGCGAGCAAAGCCGCGTCAGCCTGATGCTGGGCAGCGCACAGAGCCGCTTCCAGATCCCGAACGTGCCGGGCGAAACGCCGAGCTTTGCGCTCGCCGGCGCCACGCCGCCGGCCTCGCAGGACCTGGACGCGAACCAGCGCGAGCGCAACGACTTCCAGGTCCTGACCTTCCAGTCGAGCCTGGACGACGGCGCCGACTACCAGGTGTCCCTCTTCAACCGCAGCAGCAGCGTGCACTACCGGCCCGACCCGGTCGGCGACCTCAGCTACAACGGCGTCGCCGCCGACGTGCTGCGGCGCAACGTC
>JAYSLR010000514.1:0-2383 GCA_043725365.1 Rhizobacter sp.
GGGGCACGTCCGGGTCGGCCTGAGCGTCTGCTACGACCTGCGCTTCCCCGAGCTCTACCGCGAGCTGATGCACCCGCCCTGCGACCTGATCTCGGTGCCTTCCGCGTTCACGTACACCACCGGCCTGGCGCACTGGGAGCTGCTGCTGCGTGCGCGGGCGGTCGAGAACCAGTGCTACGTGATCGCGGCCGCGCAGGGCGGCACGCACGAGAACGGCCGCCGCACCTTCGGCCACAGCATGATCGTCGACCCCTGGGGCACGGTGGTCGCGGTGCGCCCCGAGGGCGAAGGCGTGGTGCTGGCCGAGCTCGACCCGGCGCGCATCGCGTCGGTGCGCCGGCAGTTGCCGGCGCTCGAGCACCGGCGCTCGCGCTGAACCGTCGCCGTGCCGTTCCGGCTCAGGCGAGCTCGGCGTTGATCGACGCCAGCGCCGCCGACCCCGGGCACAGCTGCGCGTCGGTCAGGCGGTTCAGCGGCACGTCGACGGTGTTCAGGTGCTGGTGCAGGTCCTGCGCCTCGCCGTTGACGTAGAGCAACCCGGTCAGGATCTCGCCGCGCGACTCGTGCGCGGCGATGTGGGTCATCGCCGCGAGCCGGTCGCCGGCGTCGTAGCCGGCGGCGAGCTTGCGCAGGCGCAGCACGCTGCCGTCGTGCTGCGTGACCTCGATCACCTCGCCGGGCGCATACATCGCGGTGATCGCGTTGCGGTCGCTGATGAAGTCGAGCCGGTTCACCGCCTCGTTGTGGGCGCGCACGTGGTCGTAGCTCTTGGTGCTGCCGGCGTGGTTGTTGAAGGCGACGCAGGGGCTGATGACGTCGATCAGCGCGGCGCCGTGGTGGCGCATCGCGCCCTTGATCAGCGGCACGAGCTGTTCCTTGTCGCCCGAGAAGCTGCGCGCCACGTAGCTCGCGCCGAGCTGCAGCGCGAGCGCGACCAGGTCGATCGCGGTGTCGGTGTTGACCACGCCTTTCTTGCTCCTGCTGCCGGCATCGGCGGTGGCCGAGAACTGGCCCTTGGTCAGACCGTAGACGCCGTTGTTCTCGACGATGTAGGTCAGGTTCACGCCGCGCCGCATCGCGTGCGCGAACTGACCCAGGCCGATCGACGCGGAGTCGCCGTCGCCGCTGACGCCGAGATAGAGCAGCTCGCGGTTCGCCAGGTTCGCGCCGGTCGCCACCGAGGGCATGCGGCCGTGCACGGTGTTGAAGCCGTGCGAGGCGCCGAGGAAGTAGTCGGGCGTCTTGCTCGAGCAGCCGATGCCCGAGAGCTTGGCGACGCGGTGCGGCTCGATGTCGAGTTCCCAGCAGGCCTGCACCAGCGCGGCCGAGATCGAGTCGTGGCCGCAGCCGGCGCACAGCGTCGAGACGCGGCCTTCGTAGTCGCGCCGCGTGAAGCCGCGCGCGTTCTTCTGCAGCGTCGGGTGATGCAGCTTCGGTTTGGCCAGGTAGGTCATGCGGCCTGCCCCTTCTTCTTGATCGGTTCGACGTTGTGCGCGCGCACGTGCTTGGCAATCGCATCGGTGATGAAGCGCGCGGTGATCGGCGTGCCGTCGTAGTGCAGGATCGGCTCCAGCTTCGCCGGGTTCACCTCCTGTTCGGTGACGATCAGCGTGCGCAGCTGCGCGTCGCGGTTCTGCTCGACCACGAACACGGTCTCGTGCGCGGCGATGAACTGATCGACCGCGGCGCTGAACGGGAACGCGCGCACCCGCAGCACGTCGACATGCACCCCCTGCGCCTGCAGCGTGTCGAAGGCCTCGTGCATCGCCGGGCTGGTCGAGCCGAAGTGGATCACGCCGAATTTCGTCGGCTTGGCGGCGTCGCGGCGGATCGGCTGCGGCACCAGCGCCTTCGCGGTCTCGAACTTGGTCAGCAGGCGCTGCACGTTGTACAGGTAGTCGGGCCCGGCCTCGGAGTAGCGCGCATACGAATCGCGCGTCGTGCCGCGCGTGAAGTACGCGCCCTTGTCGGGGTGCGTGCCGGGGTAGGTGCGGTACGGGATGCCGTCGCCGTCGACGTCGAGGTATCGGCCGAAATCCTTGCCCGCGTCGAGCTCGGCCGCGGTCATCACCTTGCCGCGGTCCATGCGGCGCGCATCGTCCCACACCAGGGGGTCGCACAGGCGGTGGTTCATGCCGATGTCCAGATCCGTCATCAGGAACACCGGCGTCTGCAGCCGGTCCGCGAGGTCCAGGCAGGCGGCGCCGAACTCGAAGCATTCCTTCGGGTCCTCGGGGAACAGCAGCACGTGCTTGGTGTCGCCGTGCGACGCGTAGGCGCAGCTGATGATGTCGGCCTGCTGGGTGCGCGTGGGCATGCCGGTCGACGGCCCGCCGCGCTGCACGTCGATGATCGTGACCGGGATCTCGGCGAAGTAGGCCAG
>JAYSLR010000515.1:0-5999 GCA_043725365.1 Rhizobacter sp.
TGACCTGCCCCCTTCCAGCCATACCAACCTGAAGTAGCAGGAGTCCGCCACCCAGGAGAATGGCGGACATGAGGAAGAGCAAATTCACAGAGGAACAGATCATTGGGTTTCTCAAGCAGGCCGAGGCCGGCATGGTGGTGGCCGAGATCTGTCGCAAGGGCGGGTTCTCGGACGCGACGTTTTACAAGTGGCGCGCCAAGTTCGGCGGCATGGAGGCGTCGGACGCGAAGCGGCTGCGCGAGCTGGAGTCGGAGAACGCCAAGCTCAAGAGCCTGCTGGCCGAGGCGCATTTGGACATGCACGCGCTCAAGAGCGTCCTCGGTGTAAAAAGATAGCCCCACAGGTCAAGCGCGAAGCCATCGGACGATTGATCGCCGAACATCAGATGTCCGAGCGACACGCTTGCAGACTTGTGGGGCTAAGCCGAGACAGCTACCGGCATGCACCGGTGGCCAGTGCCCAGACGGCGGCGCTGAAGACCAAGATCGTGGAGATCGCGCATGCGCGGCGCCGCTTTGGATACCGGCGTGTGCACGACCTGCTGCGCCCCGACTTCCCGGGCGTCAATCACAAACGCGTGTATCGGCTGTACACCGAAGCCAACCTGACAGTGCGCAAGCGCAAGAAGGTGCGCAGACCACCCGCCGAGCGAACCCCGCTGAACATCGCCACCCAGGTGAACGAGGTATGGAGCATGGACTTCGTCAGTGACAGCTTGGCCAACGGGCGGCGCCTGAAGTGCCTGACCGTGGCCGACGACTTCAGCCACGAGGCCGTGGACATTGCGGTGGACTACGGCATCAGCGGCCAGTACGTCATCCGGCTGCTGGACCAGGCTGCGCGGTTCCGGGGCTATCCGGCTGCGGTCAGGACAGACAACGGGCCAGAGTTCACGAGCCGGGCCTTCATCGGCTGGGCGCAGAGTCATGGCATTCGACACCTCCTGATCGAGCCAGGGCGACCCATGCAGAACGGCTACATCGAGAGCTTCAACGGCCGGTTCCGCGACGAGTGCTTGAACGAGCACTGGTTCCAGACGCTGCACCAGGCGCGTACAGCGATCGCGGCATGGCGGCTTGACTACAACGAGGTGCGGCCTCACGGCAGCATCGGGCGCGTGCCACCAGCACGGTTCGCCGAGCTGCATCGCCGGCATGCCGGCGATGCAGCTCAACAGCTCTCACCAGCAAACAACGAGATCCAGTAACCTTCAACCAGGACTTCTGCCGAAACATTGGTACGGCGGAAGGGGGCAGGTCACCAACCCTCCTCCTTTACTTCGCTCCGCCGGCCACCCGACATCCTCGGCATCCAAGGTAGGCGATATGCCAGCGTCGAACCCCAGCAACGGTGCCTGATCAGGACGGTGGGGCGCTCTGCGCAGCGAAGTAAAGGAGGAGGTGTCGGCCGCAGGCCGACGCCGGGGGACATGAGCGGAGCAGAGTGCCCCGGCGGCCTGATCTCGCGCCAACACTGCGACGGCAGACAGTCACGACCGGCGGCAACGGGCCCGCTGCCGGCGCTCCCTTCGCGCGGCTGGCCGGCAGCCGTGCGACACAAGCCTGAACTGGTGGCACGATGACGGCAGTGCGAGGGGTGGCCGCAACCGGGTGGTGTCACCTTGCGGGCCGCCCCCGGGCCGCAAGCCGTCGGCCCCGACATCCCCTGGTGCAGGTTCGCTGTCCGGCAAGCGACTCGATCGGTCTACTTGCGGACGAAGCGGACGATCATCTCGACAATGCTGTCACGACGTGCGCGCAGTGCCGCCGGCGTGCCGAGGGCGCCCCCGAAGATCAGGCCGAAGGTGTGCCGATTGGCCACGTTGAAGAAACACAGCGCCGAGATCGACATGTGCAGATCCACCGGATCCACACCGCGACGAAAGACGTTGGCCTTCACGCCGCGCTCGTAGACGCTCTTGACCGCGTTGATGGCCGGCACGTTCAGCTGGTGAATGGTCTTGCTCTGTGCCAGGTATTCGCCACGGTGGATGTTCTCGTTCATGACGAGGCGAATGAAATCTTCGTTGTCATGCTGGTAGTCGAAGGTGAATGCGACGAGCTTGCGCAACGCGTCCTCGGGCTCGAGGTCTTCCAGATCCAATCGCGACTCGATCTCCCGGATGCGCCGGTAGGACTCTTCGAGCACGGCCAGGTAGAGCCCCTCCTTGCTGCCGAAGTGGTAGTAGATCATTCGCTTGCTCGTGCGCGTCGCGGCCGCAATCTCGTCGATCCGCGCACCGCTCAATCCCTTTTCCGCGAACTCCGCGGTGGCCACAGCCAAGATGTTCGACATCGAGCCCTGGGCGTCATAGGCGCGCTTCTGCCGGGGCACTGCCGCGGCGGTCGATGGCAGGTTTTCCTGTACTGCTTGGTTCATTTCACAAGCCTAGCATGCTCTCCGGGAGCTTCTTACGCAGTCGATTCGGGTTTTCACCTATAACATTAAACGTACCAGTTAGTACATTCTCTGCTGCGGTCACGGTTCGATGACCAGCGCAAGGAGACCTGACATGACACCCCATTCCCCGTTGGCCGGCGAGCGCTCCGTGCGCGCTCCGCGCAAGGCCGCGTTTGCGAGCTGGATCGGAAGCGCCGTCGAGTACTACGACTTCTTCATCTACGGCACCGCGGCGGCGCTGGTGTTCGGCAAGATCTTCTTCCCCTCGATCGACCCGCAGCTGGCGACCGTGGCCGCGTTCGCAACCTTCGGCGTCGCCTACATCGCGCGGCCCTTCGGCGCCATCATCCTCGGCCACATCGGCGACAAGTTCGGACGGAAGAAGGTGCTGACCTTCACGCTCCTGCTGATGGGCGTGTCCACCTTTCTGGTGGGCGCGTTGCCCACGTACGGGCAGATCGGCATCGCGTCACCGATCCTGCTGGTGATCCTGCGGCTGCTGCAGGGCATCTCGGCCTCCGGCGAACAGGCCGGTGCGAATTCGATGACGCTGGAGCATGCCCCCGCAGACCGGCGTGCGTTCTTCACCAGCTTCACGCTCTCCGGCACGCAGGCGGGTCTCATCCTCGCCACGCTCGTCTTCATCCCGGTGTCGGCGCTGCCCGAGGCCGACCTGCTGGCCTGGGGATGGCGGATTCCGTTCTTCCTCAGCGCGATCGTGGTCGCCGTCGGAATCTGGGTCCGGCGCACGCTGCCGGAAACGCCGGCCTTCACCGCCGAGGAGGAGAAGCAAGTGACCCCGAAGATGCCGCTCGTCGAGCTCTTCGGTCATCACGGGGTGGATGTGCTGCGCGTGATCTTCGCTGCCCTGGTGTCCGTCGTCAGCACGATCTTCAGCGTCTTCACGCTCTCGTACGCAGTCAACACCGTGAACATCCCGAAGACGACGATGCTCACGGTGCTCGTGCTGGCGAACGTCGTCGCGCTCGCGGCGATTCCGCTCTGGGCCATGCTGTCGGACCGGATCGGCCGGCGCCCGATCTTCGTGCTGGGCGCGCTGGGATCGGCCGCCCTGATCTGGCCGTACATGTGGGCCCTGAGCACCGCGAACATCCCGCTCATCTTCGCGCTGGGTCTGCTGCTGTCGGGTGTGGTCTACAGCGCCGCCAACGGTGTGTGGCCCGCGCTCTACGGTGAAATGTTCGATACGCGTGTTCGCCTCTCCGGAATGGCGATCGGCACGCAGATCGGCTTCGCACTGGGCGGCTTTGCGCCGACGATCAGCGCGGCGGTCATGACGCCAGGCCCGAACGGCTGGGTCCCGGTCGCCGCCTTCACCACCCTGGCGGCGTTGATCTCCGCCATCGCTGCCTGGTCGGCGCGCGAGACCTTCGACGTGCCGATGGACCTGCTCGGCAAGCGTCGCCCGCTGGCGGCGTTCGCCTGAATGGCCCCCTTCGGAGACGCTCCATGATCAGCGGCAAGACCCTGCTCATCGCCCACCTCGGATACCCGACCGAGGCGTTCAAGGCGCCGATGATCTACAACCCCTGGTTCGAGAAGCAGGGGATCGACGCCGTCGTCATGCCGATGGGCGTGAAGCCGGAGGACTATCCCGCCATGCTCGCCTCGCTCGCCCGAGTGACGAATCTGCGCGGTGCCCTCGTCACCATGCCGCACAAGGTCACGACACTCGCGCTGGCCGACGAAGTGACATTGACGGCGAGGATCGCAGGCGCCTGCAATGCCTTGCTCAAGCGGCCCGATGGCTCATTGCTCGGGGATCAGTTCGACGGCACGGGATTCGTTCGGGGCGCACAACGCAAGGGCTGCAGGATCGAGGGCGCCCGCGCCATGGTCGCGGGATCCGGAGGCGTCGGGTGCGCGATCGCCGCCTCCCTGGCGGCGGCCGGCGCCGCCGAGATCGCGCTGTTCGACCAGCATCAGCCCGCCGCGGAGGCCTTGCGCCGGCGCCTGCTCGAGCACTACCCGAGACTTGTCGCCACGACGGGCTCGAACGATCCGTCGGGTTACGACATCGTCGTCAATGCGACGCCGCTCGGCATGAGAGAGGGCGACCCGCTGCCCTTCGATGTCGATCGCATCGCGCCCACGGCATTCGTCGGCGAGGTGGTCATGAAGTCCGAGTACACGCCCTTGCTTCGTGCGGCAGCCGCCAGGGGATGCCGCGTGCAGGTTGGCACCGACATGCTCTTCGAGATGATCCCGGCGTACCTCGAGTTCTTCGGGTTCGGCACCGCCACCTCCGACGAGCTTCGCGCCGTATCGGCGATCCGCTACTGATCGACTGCGGCGAGCCAGGCTTTCACCACAAGAACCTTCATCCCTGTCGGCGCGCAAGCGCGTCCAGCCATCGAATCTGTCTCGACTACCCAGACACCCTGATCGGAGTTCTCCATGACCGTCCCGTGCATCATCTCCGTCGCGATCACCGGCTCCCTTCCCCGAAAGAAGGACAACCCGGCCGTGCCCATCAGCGTCACCGAGCAGATCGAATCGACGCAGGCCGCGTTCGAAGCCGGGGCCACGCTCGTGCACCTGCATGTGCGCAACGACGACGAGTCCCCGAGCTCGGCACCTGAGCGATTCGCGCAGGTGCTGGCCGGCATTCGCAAACACGCCCCCGGAATGATCACCCAGGTGTCGACCGGTGGCCGCTCCGGCGCAGGCCACGAGCGCGGCGCGATGCTGTCGCTGCGTCCGGACATGGCGTCGCTGGCGACCGGTTCCGTCAACTTCCCGACCCGCGTCTACGACAACTCGCCGGACCTGGTCGACTGGCTGGCCTCGGAGATGCTGCGCTACGGCATCAAGCCCGAGATCGAGGCCTTCGACCTGTCGATGATCTTCCAGGCCGTCGCGATGCAGAACGCCGGCAAGATCAAGGGGCCGCTGCACATCCAGTTCGTGATGGGCATCAAGAACGCGATGCCGGTCGACCGCGAGGTGTTCGACTTCTACGTCACGACACTGAAGCGCCTTGCCCCCGACGCGACCTGGACCGGCGCCGGCATCGGCCGTGAGCAACTCAGGCTTGTCAAGTGGTCGCTCGAGAACGGCGGCCACTGCCGTACCGGGCTCGAAGACAACGTCCGGCTCGACCGCAACACGCTGGCGCCCTCCAACGCCGCGCTGGTCAGGCAGGTGGCCGACCTGTGCGCGGAATACGGCCGCCACCCGGCCTCGGTCGACGAGGCGCGCGGCCTGCTGGGGCTCGTGCCGGCGAAGGTCGTTGCGGGAGTCGGCGCATGAACCTGCACCCGCCCGTCGCGGCGCCCGACGCCGAATACCTGATGCGCGACACCACGTCGCACCCGAGCGCGCTGGCGCCGGCGTACAAGACCAGCGTGCTGCGCAGCCCGAGGCTGTCGCTGATCTCGCTGCAGCAGTCGCTGTCCGAGGTCACCGCGCCGGTGTTTCGCGCCGACGAGTTCGGAGCGCTCGACCACGACCTGATCATGAACTGGGCCCAGGACGGCCTGCCCGTGGGCGAGCGCATCGTCGTGCACGGCTACGTGCACGACCAGCTCGGCCGCCCGGTCAAGAACGCGCTGGTCGAGGTCTGGCAGGCCAACGCC
>JAYSLR010000516.1:0-4819 GCA_043725365.1 Rhizobacter sp.
CGCCGCGAGCCGCATCGCGATCCTCCCGTGCCGCGTCAAAGCCCGTCCACGCTCGGCGACGAATGGGCTCTTCGGTACGCTCAAGAGCCTCTTGGCGGATCGCAACTCGTGATTGTTAAAGACAACTTACGCCCGCGAGCCATTCGAGGCAGCTCCAGCGACATCCGCCGTCAACGTTCAACTGTTCCCACAGCTGTTCCCACGGAGCAAAGCAAAGAAAAACGGGTTGCAACAAACCTGCTGCAACCCGTTGATTTTGTTGGCGGAGTGGACGGGACTCGAACCCGCGACCCCCGGCGTGACAGGCCGGTATTCTAACCAACTGAACTACCACTCCATGTGGCTTCCGCGTCGCTCTTCAGCGCTGCGCAAGTGCCACCAAACTTGGCGTCCCCTAGGGGATTCGAACCCCTGTAATCACCGTGAAAGGGTGGTGTCCTAGGCCTCTAGACGAAGGGGACGTGAAACAGTCTTCGCCACTCGATCCTGCGGTGTGCCCAACCGGCATTGGTGGAGGTAAGCGGGATCGAACCGCTGACCTCTTGCATGCCATGCAAGCGCTCTCCCAGCTGAGCTATACCCCCGTTCCGAATCCGGTACCGGTCAGCCACCGCACTACCAAGCGAGACTGCGATTATAGCCAGCTTTTCAGGCCCCTTGCAAACGCGCGATCACCACATCGCGTGTGAAGAGTTCCAGCACCGCGTCCAGCGAGGGCGTCTGCGCCCGGCCGCACACGAGCACGCGCACGGCGTGCGCGAGTTGCGGCATCTTCAGCCCGTGTGCCGCGAGCGTCTCCTTGATCGCGGCGGCGATCGCCGCCTTGTTCCACTCGATGTCGGCGAACTTGCCGCCCAGCGTCGCGAGGGCCGGCCGCACGGCATCGGTCACGTGCGCCGCGAGGTCATCGGGCGACGGGCACACCGGCGCGAAGTACATCACGAGCCACTGCGCCAGTTCGACGGTCGTGGCGCAGCGGTCCTTGTACAACGCGCACATCCGGCCGAGCGACTCGCTCGCCTGCGCATCGACGCCGAGCCGCTTCAGCTGCGCCGCCACCAGCACCGCGAGCGCCGCGTCTTCGGTGTGCTTGAGGTAGTGCGCGTTGACCCACGCGAGCTTGGCCGCATCCCATTGCGCCGGGCTCTTCGAGAGGTGCTGGCCGTCGAACCACTGCACCAGTTGCGCGCGGCTGAACAGCTCCTCGTCGCCGTGGCTCCAGCCCAGCCGCGCCAGGTAGTTCAGCATCGCCTCGGGCAGGTAGCCGGCCTCTTCGTAGGCCGTCACGCTGACCGCGCCGCGGCGCTTCGAGAGCTTCTGCCCGTCGTCACCGAGGATCACCGGCACGTGGCCGAACAGCGGCAGCGGCGCGCCGATCGCGTTGAAGATGTTGATCTGCCACGGCGTGTTGTTGACGTGCTCGTCGCCGCGGAACACGTGCGTGATCGCCATGTCCCAGTCGTCGACGACGACGGCGAAGTTGTACGTCGGCACGCCCAGGCCGTCGGCACCGCCTTCGGTCGCCGGGCGCATGATGATCAGGTCGTCGATCTCGCGGTTGCTGATCGTGATGCGGCCTTTCACCAGGTCGTCCCAGCTCACGTCGCCCTCGCCCGGGTTGCGAAAGCGCAGGACCGGTGCCACGCCGCTCGGCACCGGCGGAAGCTGCTTGCCGGGCGCGGGGCGCCAGCGGCCGTCGTAGTGGGTCTTCTCGCCGCGCGCCTTCTGCGCCTCGCGCATTGCGCTCAGTTCGTCGGGCGTGCAATAGCAGCGGTAGGCCGTGCCGGCGGCCAGCATCTGCTCGGCCACGGCGCGGTAGCGCTCGAGGCGCTGCATCTGGTAGATCGGGCCCTCGTCGTAGTCCAGGCCGAGCCAGTGCATCGCCGCGAGGATCTGGTCGACCGAGTCCTGTGTGGACCGCGCCACGTCGGTGTCCTCGATGCGCAGCACGAACTCGCCGCCGAAGTGGCGCGCATACGCCCACGAGTACAGCGCGGTGCGAGCCGTGCCCAGGTGCAGGAAACCGGTCGGCGATGGCGCGATGCGCGTGCGTACCTTCTTCGGCTGAGTCGTCATGCGGAAATGGTGTCCAGGCCGCGCAGCAGGTCGGCCTTGATGTCCTCGATGTCGTCCAGGCCGACCGCCACGCGGATCATCCCCTGCGTGATGCCGGCGGCCTGGCGCTGCTCTTCGGTCAGGCGCCCGTGCGAGGTGCTGCCCGGGTGCGTGATCGTGGTCTTGGTGTCGCCCAGGTTCGCGGTGATCGAGCAGATCTGCGTCTGATCGATCACGTGGAATGCATTGCGGCGCGCCAGGGTCGGCCCGCCGGTCGCCTGCCCCTTGACGATGAACGAGACGACCGCACCGCCGCAACCGGCCTGCTGCGCCATCGCGAGTTCGTGCTGCGGATGTGAGGCCAGGCCCGGGTAGAACACGCGTTCGATCTGCTCCTGCGTCTCCAGCCAGCGACCGAGTTCCAGCGCACGCTCGCTCTGCGCGCGCATGCGGATCGACAAGGTCTCCAGCCCCTTCAGCACCACCCACGCGTTGAACGGCGACAGCGCCATGCCGGCGCTGCGCAGCACCGGCATCAGGCGCTCGTCGATGATCCTGTCGCTGGTGCAGATGGCGCCGGCGATCACGCGACCCTGGCCGTCCAGGTACTTGGTGCCGGAGTGGATCACCAGGTCGGCGCCGTACTCGATCGGCCGCTGCAGGGCCGGCGAGCAGAAGCAGTTGTCGACGGCGAGCCAGGCACCGGCCTCTTTCGCGATGGCCGACAGCGCGCGGATGTCGCAGACCTCGGTCAGCGGGTTCGTCGGCGACTCGGCGAACAGCAGCTTCGTGTTCGGTTTGAGCGCACGCCGCCATTCGTCGGGATCGGTCTGGGACACGAACGTGGTCTCGACGCCGAATTTCGCGAACTCGCGGCCAAACAGCATGATGGTCGAGCCGAACACGCTGCGCGAGCAGATCACATGGTCGCCCATCTTGAGCAGGCCCATGCCGAGCAGCAGGATCGCGCTCATGCCGCTCGCGGTCGCGATGCAGGCCTGCGCGCCTTCGAGCGCCGCCAGGCGGCGCTCGAACATCGTCACGGTCGGGTTCGTGAAGCGCGAGTAGATGAACGCCTCTTCCTCGTTCGCGAAGCGCGCCGCCGCGGTCGCCGCGTCGGGCTGCACGAAGCTGCTCGTCATGAAGATCGCTTCGGAGTTCTCGCCCCAGGCGCTGGGCGGCAGCCCCTCGCGCACGGCCAGCGTGTCGAGGCGCACGTCGGCGGGCAGTTGCACGCGCGGAATGCCGCGTGGTTTCTGGTCGGTCATGACGAAGCCTCGGTCGCGCTCTGCAAGGCCAGGCGCGAGCGCTCGTCGCCCTCTTCTTCGTCGCCCTGCGCGCTGCGCTGCGCGGCCATGGCGCTGAAGTCGGCGGCGCTCACGTCGCCGGTGATGTAGACGCCGTCGAAGCACGAGGCTTCGAAGCCGGCGAGCGCCGGATTCAGCGCGCCGACGACGCGCTTCATCGCGTTCACGTCCTGGTAGATCAGCGCATCGGCGCCGATGAAGGCACGGATCTCCTAGATGCTGCGGTTGTGCGCGATCAGTTCCTCGCTGGTGGGCATGTCGATGCCGTAGACGTTCGGGAAGCGCACCGGCGGCGCCGCCGACGCCATGTAGACCTTGCGCGCACCGGCGTCGCGCGCCATCTGCACGATCTCTTTGCTGGTGTTGCCGCGCACGATCGAATCATCGACGAGCAGCACGTTGCGACCCTTGAACTCGACGCCGATCGCGTTGAGCTTCTGCCGCACCGATTTCTTGCGCGCACCCTGCCCCGGCATGATGAAGGTGCGGCCGACATAGCGGTTCTTCACGAAACCTTCGCGGTAGGGTTTGCCGATGCGCTGCGCGAGCTGCATCGCCGACGGCCGGCTCGATTCGGGGATCGGGATCACGACATCGATCTCGTTCGGCGGGATCGTCGAGATCAGGCGCTGCGCCAGCGTCTCGCCCATGTTCAGGCGCGCCTGGTAGACCGAGATGCCGTCCATGATCGAGTCGGGCCGCGCGAGGTAGACGAACTCGAACATGCAGGGGTTCAGGCTCGGCTTGTCGGCGCACTGGCGCGCGTGCACCGTGCCCTCCAGGTCGATGAAGAGCGCCTCGCCGGGCGCCACGTCGCGCAGGACCTTGTGCCCGGTGCCTTCGATCGCGACCGATTCGCTCGCGACCATGACCTCGCGGCCCTGGGGGCCAGTGCCTTCGCCGATGCACAGCGGCCGGATGCCGAACGGGTCGCGGAACGCCAGCAACCCGTGGCCGGCGATCAGCGCGACCACGGCATACGAGCCCTTGATGCGCTTGTGCACCGCGCGCACCGCGGCGAACACCAGATCCGGCGTCAACGGCTGGTCGCGCGAAGCCAGCGCGAGTTCGTGCGCGACGACGTTGATCAGCACCTCGGTGTCGCTGGTCGTGTTGATGTGGCGGCGGTCGATGTCGACCAGTTCCTGCTTCAGCGCCGGCGCATTCGTCAGGTTGCCGTTGTGCACGAGCACGATGCCGAACGGCGCGTTCACGTAAAACGGCTGTGCCTCTTCCTCGCTGTAGGCGTTGCCGGCGGTCGGGTAGCGCACCTGGCCCAGGCCCACGGTGCCGAGCAGGCCGCGCATGTTGCGGGTGCGGAACACGTCGCGCACCATGCCGCGCGCCTTGTGCATGAAGCACTTGGTGCCCTGCATCGTGACGATGCCGGCCGCATCCTGCCCGCGGTGCTGCAGCAGCAGCAGCGCGTCGTAGATCAGTTGATTGACCGGGCCTTG
>JAYSLR010000517.1:0-2716 GCA_043725365.1 Rhizobacter sp.
GCGGCGACGCAGGGCGCGTCGAAGCAGTAGTAGCAGCGCTCGGCCTCGATCAGCGCCTGCACCGGCGTCAGCGGCGGGTGGGCGTCGCTGAAGTTGTCGGCGTACTGGCACGCGGACAGGCGGCCGGCCTTGACGTCGGGTTGGGGCATCGGGGGTCCTTGGGAATCAGGCGGCGCGGACGACCGCCTGGGGCGCGTGCAGGCCCGCCTGGCGCTTCAGCGCGTCGAACATCGGCGTGAACGCCGGGCGTTTCACGTAGCGGCCGGCGCCGCGCTCGGTGCGCAGTTCGCCGTCCATCCAGACGATCTGGCCACGCGACAGCGTGACTTTCGCGAGGCCCTGCACCCGGCGGCCTTCGAAGACGTTGTAGCCGACCTTGCTGATGCTGCCGGCGGTCGTGATGGTCTTGGTCGCGGCCGGGTCCCAGACCACCAGGTCGGCGTCGCTGCCGACCGCGATCGCGCCCTTGCGCGGGTACAGGTTGAAGATCTGCGCGGCGTTGGTCGAGGTCACGCGCACGAACTCGTTCGGCGTCAGCCGGCCGGTGTTGACGCCGGCGTCCCACAGCACCGACATCCGGTCCTCGACGCCGGCGCAGCCGTTCGGGATCTTGCTGAAGTCGGCCCGGCCCATGCCCTTCTGGTCACCGCAGAACGCGCAGTGGTCGGTCGCCGTGGTGTGCAGGTGGCCGGCGGCCAGCGCGCCCCACAGTGCGTCCTGGTGGTGCTTGGCGCGGAACGGCGGGCTCATCACGTGGGCCGCGGCGATGTTCCAGTCGGGGTGGCGGTAGACCGAGTCGTCGATCGTCAGGTGGCCGGCAAGTGCCTCGCCGTAGACGCGCTGGCCGTGGCTGCGCGCGCGGATGATCGCGTTGACCGAGTCCTCGCAACTCACATGCACGATGTACAGCGGTGTGCCCAGCACCTCGGCGATGCGGATCGCGCGCTCGGCGGCCTCGGCCTCGACCGCGGGCGGGCGCGACAGCGGGTGGCCCTCGGGCCCGGTGATGCCGGCCTCGACCAGCTTCTTCTGCATCTGGAACACCAGTTCGCCGTTCTCGGCGTGAACGGTCGGCAGCGCGCCGAGTTCGAGCGCGCGCGTGAAGCTGTTCACCAGCACCTCGTCGTCGGCCATGATCGCGTTCTTGTAGGCCATGAAGTGCTTGAAGCTGTTGACGCCGTGCTCGCGCACCAGCGTGCCCATGTCGTCATGCACCGACTGGTCCCACCACGTGACGGCGACATGGAAGCTGTAGTCGGCGGCCGCCTTCTCGGCCCAGCCGTTCCAGTTCTTCCAGGCGTCCATCAGGCGCTGCTTCGGATCGGGAATCACGAAGTCGATGATCATCGTCGTGCCGCCCGACACGCCGGCCGCGGTGCCGGTGTAGAAGTCGTCCTTCGTCACGGTGCCCATGAAGGGCAGCTCCATGTGCGTGTGCGGGTCGATGCCGCCGGGCATCACGAGCGCGCCGCCGGCGGCGACGACCGTGCAGCCGGCCGGCGCTTCCAGGTTCGGGCCGACGGCGCGGATCAGGCCGCCCTCGCACAGCACGTCGGCCCGGAGGCTGCTCTCGGCGTTGATGACGGTGCCGCCGCGGATCAGGATGCTGCTCATCTTCGGGTACTCCGGTTGCAACTCGCTCGGGCGAGGTTCAGGCGATCGCGATGGTCTCGTTGCTCTTGAAGACCTCGGGCAGCTCGTCGGCCTTGGCCAGCATCGCCTGGAACAGCACGTTGCCGCCGGCCTCGATCCACTCGGGTTTCGCGTCCTCGATCTCGTTGTGGCTGATGCCGCCGACGCAGGGCACGAAGACCATCGCGGTGGGCGTGACCTTGCTCATGTAGCAGGCGTCGTGGCCGGCGCCGGAGACGATGTCGCGCGTCGTGTAGCCCAGGCGCTGCGCGCCGGCGCGCACCATCTCGACGCAGCTCTCGTCGAAGTGCACGCAGTCGTACTGGAAGATCTGCTTCAGGTCGTGCTCGAGCTTGCCCGCGGCCGCGATCTTCGCGACGCCGGCCTTCAGCTCGGCGTCCATCTTCAGCAGTTCGTCGTTGTCGGGGCAGCGGAAATCGACCGTCAGGAACACCTTGCCCGGGATCACATTGCGCGAGTTCGGGAAGACGTTGAGCATGCCGACGGTCGACACCGCGAGCGGTGCGTGCGCCAGGCCGATCTCGTTGACGAGCTGCACCACCTTGGCGGCGCCGAGCAACGCGTCCTTGCGCACCGCCATCGGCGTCGGGCCGGCGTGCGAGTCTTGCCCCGTCAGCACCAGCTCGTACCAGCGCTGACCCTGCGCGTCGGTGACGACGCCGATCGTCTGGCCCTCGTGCTCGAGGATCGGGCCCTGCTCGATGTGCGTCTCGAAGAACGCGTGCACCGGGCGGTTGCCCATTGGCTCGCTGCCGAGGTAGCCGATGCGCTTGAGCTCCTCGCCGATCGTCTTTCCCTGCTGGTCGGTGCGCGAGTGGCCGTACTCGAGCGAGAACACGCCGGCGTAGACGCCCGAGCCGACCATGGCCGGTGCGAAGCGCGAGCCCTCTTCATTCGTCCAGACCGAGGCCTCGACCGGGCGCTCGGTCTCGATGCCGTGGTCGTTCAGCGTGCGGATCACCTCCAGCCCGGCGAGCACGCCGTAGACGCCGTCGAAGCGGCCGCCGGTGGGCTGGCTGTCGAGGTGGCTGCCGGTGCCGACCGGCGCGAGGCTGTTGTTGCG
>JAYSLR010000518.1:0-1859 GCA_043725365.1 Rhizobacter sp.
TGCTCGCCGCGGGCACGGTCTGCTTGAGCTCGGGCTGCAGCACGATCGGCTACTACGCGCAGTCGGTCGGCGGCCACCTCGCGCTGGTGCGCGCCGCCCGGCCGGTTCCCGACTGGCTTGCCGACGCACGCACGCCTGCGGCACTGAAGGCGCGGCTCGAGCTGAGCCAGCGCATCCGCGATTTCGCGGTCAGCGAACTGCACGAGCCCGACAACGCGAGCTACCGCCGCTACGCCGACCTGAAGCGTGGCAGCGCGGTCTGGAACGTGGTCGCCGCGCCGGAACTCAGCCTGACGCTGCAGACCTGGTGCTTCCCGGTGGTCGGTTGCGTCGGCTACCGCGGCTACTACGAGCTGGCCGACGCGAACGCGTTCGCCGCCGGGCTGCGCGTGCAGGGCCTGGACGCGAGCGTCTACGGTGTGCCGGCCTATTCGACGCTCGGGCTGCTGCCCGGCGACATCCTCAAGGACCCGCTGCTGAACACCTTCATCGACTACCCCGAGGGCGAACTGGCGCGGCTGATCTTCCACGAGCTCGCGCACCAGATCGCCTATGCGAAGGGCGACACGGTCTTCAACGAGTCGTTCGCGACCACGGTCGAACGCCTCGGTGCCGAGCGCTGGCTGCGCGAGCGCGCGGGGCCGCCTGCGCGCGAGGAGTACGAGCGTGTCAAGGCGCGGCGGCGCGACTTCCGCGCGCTGACGATGCGCTACCGCGAGCGTTTCCAGGCGCTGTACGACAGCGCCGCCGGTGACGACGAGAAGCGCCGCGCGAAGGCCGCGCTGCTGCGCGAACTGCGCGCCGACTACGAGACGATCAAGCGCGATCGCTGGGGCGGGTTTTCAGGGTATGACGGCTGGTTCGCGCAGGCCAACAATGCATCGTTCGGCGTGCTCGCGGCCTACCACCAGCTCGTGCCCAACTTCGAGCGCCTGTTCGAGCGCGAGGGGCGGGACTGGCCGGCCTTCTACGGCGAGGTCCGGCGCCTCGCGGCGCTGCCGCCGGCCGAACGACGCAACGCACTGCCCTAGGGAGAACGAGAACATGCCCGACATCCGCATCCACCGCGACCACGCGCTCGGCCTGGCCAAGGCCCGCGAGGTCGCGCTCCAGTGGGCCGAGGACGCCGAGAAGCGGTTCGACATGGAGTGCACCATCCTCGAGGGCGAGACCAGCGACACGGTGGAGTTCGTGCGCGCCGGCGTCAAGGGCGAACTGGTGGTGGCGCCCGACCACTTCGAGCTCGAGGCCAGGCTCGGCTTCCTGCTCGGCGCGTTCAGCAAGACGATCGAGTCGGAGATCGAGAAGAACCTCGATGCGCTGCTGGCCCGGAGCAGCGCGTCCGCCAGGCCGAAAGCGACCGCAAAGAAGGCGGCCGCCAAGACGGCAAGGAAGTAGCGGCTACTTGAGCGACTCGATCAGGTCGACGTATTCCTGCATCGCGGCGTCCGCGGTCTGCCCCTTCGCTGCATTCCACGCGTCCCACTTGGCACGGCCGACCATGTCGGAGAAGCCGGGGCGCTTGCCTTCCACGTCGCCGCTGCTGGCCTGCTTGTACAGCGCGTAGATCTTCAGCAGCGTCATGTTGTCGGGCTTCTCGGGCAGGCTCTTCGAGTCCTTGACGGCCTGTTCGAACTGCGTCTTCAGATCGGCCATGGCGGATCCTCCTGTGGGTGAAAATGTGCATTGACGCGGCCGATGTTACCCAGCATCTTGCGCACGACCACAAGAACAGCTCAAGGAGAAACCCGATGCCGCCCAGCTCGCAGCGCATGTCGCGCGTGGACACCGCCTGGCTGCGGATGGACAACGACGTCAACCTGATGATGATCGTCGGCGTCTGGCTGCTGCAGCCGGGC
>JAYSLR010000519.1:0-3138 GCA_043725365.1 Rhizobacter sp.
ACACCGTCGCGGCGCCAAGGCCCATCAGAAGGTCCAGCCAAAATGTTCGCGGGCGATGCCGGTCATCTTGTCGGGTGTCCAGGGCGGGTCCCAGACCAGACTCACCTCGACCCGCGTGCCGGGGGGCACGATAGCCGCGACGGCATCGCGCGCCTGGTCCATGATCATCTCGGCCATCGGGCAGGCTGCGGTCGTCATCGTGATGTCGATCAGCACGGCATCGGCGGTGACTTCGATGGCGTAGACCAGACCCAGCTCGACGATGTTCATGCCTGCCTCGGGGTCGTCCACCTGGCGCAGCGCCTCACGCACCGTGTCGTCGTCGGGCAGGGTCGTCATGACGCACCGTCGAGCCGGCGCACGAAGGGCAAACGCTGCGAAGGCGCGAACCCGACCGCGAACAGAAAGCCCAGCAAGGCCAGATCGCGCGGCGCGACGACGGTCTCCACACGATCGACGCGCAGCGCGCCGAGGTTGGCGAACAATTGGGACAGCAGCGCGCGGCCGACGCCGCGCCGCGCATACTCGGGGTCGACGCCGAGCGTGTCGATGACGGCCACCTGCTCGGTGCGGCCGAAGTCGCCGCGGTCGACGTGGGCCATCAGGTAGCCGACGTTCGCACCGTCCCTGCGAGCGGCGAGCGATACGCGCAAGCCGGCGCCGTCCATCGCCTCGGCGAGCTTGGTCCGGATGTACTCGGCGCGGTCGCGGCCGGTGATGCCTCGGTCGATGCGAACGATATCGCCCAGGTCGGCCGGCGTCATCGATCGAACGTCGGCCGTGTCGCGGGCCAAGCGC
This sequence comes from Rhizobacter sp., assembly GCA_043725365.1. Taxonomy (GTDB): domain Bacteria; phylum Pseudomonadota; class Gammaproteobacteria; order Burkholderiales; family Burkholderiaceae_C; genus LMDS01. The sequence goes on from JAYSLR010000519.1 coordinate 799, forward strand.
TCGAAGTCGTTGTTGGACGTGGCGCTGAAACTGATCTCGCGGCCGGGACCGTCGCCCGCCGCGACGATGACAACCGGTTCCGCGCTGGTGACGACGCTGAACCTGATCTCGTGGCCGGGCCCGTCGCCCACCGGCAGTGCGAGCGCGTCGTCGCGCTCGGGCAGATAGGCGCCGCCGCCCACTGCGCAGTCGACGAGGTGGTCCGGCGCCAGCCGGAAGCCCATGCGGTCCAGCCATCGCAGCATCGCGGAGTCGTTCCACGGCGCCTGCGTGCGCAGGTCGCGGACAGCGTGGCGCCGGGCCCATTGCGCGAGGGCGCCGAACAGGCGCGTGCCCACGCCGTGCCCGCGCGTATCGGTCCGAACGCCGACCAGCTCGAGCCGCAAGCTGCGTCCGTCACGGCCGAATTCGCCCTCGAGCACGCGCGCGAGAAGGTGGCCGGCGAAGCCGTAGTCGTCGATCGCAGCGAATTGCGCATGCAGCGCGGGCTCGCGCCGCGCGGCAGCCAGGCGCCGCTCGACATAGGCGCGCCGCGAGCGACCCTCGATGGCAGCGTCGATGGCAACAACCGCCGCGAGGTCGTCGGCTCTCAGTGCGCGCACCTCGAGATGCTGCGTGGCAATGGCTTCCATCCTCGTTTCTCCGTGGGGTGAGCAGGTTCTAGGACGAGGCATAGGCGAACGCCAGCGCGCGATCCATGTCTTCGTCGAGCAGGTCGTCGAGCGAGGGCAGCAGCGCCATCGTCTCTTTCTGGATGTGGGCCACCTGGCGCTCGACCATCTCGAGCGCCCCGCGCTTGAGCGCGTCGAACCCGCTGTCGTCGAGTGTTCCCGTAGCGGCAGCGCGCGCCAGCGGCAATATTTCGGCAGCCACTGCGCGGATGGCGTCGTGCTCCTCCTTCAACAGGTCGGCGATGTCGCCTTCGCCGGCCCCGGCCATGCGCGGGAACAGCTCGCGTTCCTCGAAGTCGAAATGACGCCCGATGTCCTGCTCGATGAGACGGACGAAGGCGCTCGCGAGCTTGGCGAAATCGGGGTCGCGTGCGGCACCCGCACGTGGCGCTCGCGCGAAAGCCTGCTCGACGCGGCCGAGCAAATCGAGACTATCGCGATGTTCGGTGTCGAGCGTTTGGCTGACTTGATGCATGAAGCTCATGGTCGATCCACAAATGGGTATTCGAGTACCAGAATATAGAATCCGTCGACGACGTCATTGATTCAGCTCAAGCCGCGGGCGTGACACAGGGATGCGGGGTCGGCGCTCTGGCGCGCATCCGGCGCAGCAGGATCAGGAAGAAGCCGGCGAATGCCGCTGCGCCCAGCGCGCCGACGCCGGCCGCCAGCGCGGCAATCGGTGGGCTGTCGGCAACGACGGCCAGCGCGAGCCCCGCTAGCGCCGCCAGGTGGCAGAAGAACTGAATGGCGAGCGGGCGGTCCGCGCTCAACGACGACGGCACGGGCGGTCGCTTGCTGCCGCGCCCCGCGTGCATCGATGCGAGGAACGGCAGGATGCGTTGCAGGATGCCGAGCAAAAAGGTCAGCAGCCAGCCGCCGATCAGCGTCAGCCCGAACAAGGTGGGCAGGCCGGCCAACGGTGCGTCGAGCGCGACGGCGAGCGCGCCGGCCAGGCTGACCACGAGCGAGGCCCAGCCGATGCGCACCAGCGTGAAGGAGCGGCCGAGTTCGCGGCGCATGCCGGTGCGCAACGCTTCGCGCATCAGCCGCAGATGCAGCGCCACCGCGACGCTGCCGAAGGCAATCGCGATGACGCGCAGGGGCTGCGGCGCGACCCCGAACGCCGCCACCGCCGCGAGCGCCAGCGCCGTCACGGCGAGCGCGCACGACGCGAGCACATGCCGTTCATCAGGCGCGGCCGAGAGCGCGAACATCGGCACCAGGATGGTCGACAGCCCGAGAGCCAGCAGGCCCATGAAGCCGTAGGCCGCGAAGGCGATGTGCAACGCCAGGGCCGTCGTACGACTCAGCAGCGGTGCGCCCAGGTAGGCGCAAGCGAGCGAAAGTGCCGTGACCAGCACCACCAGCAGGGAGGCGAGGGCTGCCCAGCCGTGCGCCACCACGCCGGGCATGCCGCGGGCACCGCGCAGATTGTTCGCGAGCAACACCGCGTAGGCGAGCAAGGCGAGTGCCACGGCCACCGCACCGACCCCCAGCAGCAGCAGCAGGCCGCTGCCCATGCCAAAGGCGACGAAGGCGACACCGGGTGTGTACAGCCACCAGATCGCCGCTGGGCCGCCCCAAGGCGATCGACGCCCCCCGGGGGCAGGAGCGAAGCGACTGGGGGGCTGACTTTCCGCCGCCGGCCAGCGCGTCGATCGCACCG
>JAYSLR010000520.1:0-5341 GCA_043725365.1 Rhizobacter sp.
GGTTCGTCTGGCTTCCGAGTGCGGGCTCATCTTGTAGTGATGTTCAACCGGCCCGAATGGCAGCATTCGGCGAGAAGCTCGACGGATCGTCCTCGGCCACAAGCGGTCGGTCACCAAGGGCTGCTGACGGTCGGATCACCGAGCGCGCAAGCAACAACTTGGCCCGGGTGCTCAGAGCGCACTTCGAGTTCGACATGAAGCACTGCCCCAGCTGCGGCGGCGAACTGCAGATCATCACCGTGATCCTTGGGATGGCGGTCATCGAGAGCACCCTCGCGCCACGGCGTCTTGAGCTTGATCTCCGCCTGCCCCGCTACCGCAGCGCACATGGCCGCAGCCTGATGTTCCCCGAACCCGACGAGACCTTCAAGCCCGACTACGCCGACTTCCTCTACTTCTCGTTCACGATCGCAGACGCCTCGCAGACGCCTCGCAGACGGCCGACGTGTCGATCACCGACCGCCCGATGCGCCGCCGGGTGCCTGCTGCAATCGGTGCTGTCCTTCGTGTTCAACACCGCCATCCTCGCGTTCACGATCAACTTCGCGGTCGGGCTGTTCTGACGCGACCCGGCTACATAAAACAAGGGATGGTCCGGCGCCAATCCTTTGGTACTGTCTGCCCGCCTCCTGTTCGAACGCTCCCACGCTCGAACGTCGAGGGGTCGAGGACGAACGAGCATGAAGCGATTGGCACTGTTCTCCGATGGCACGGGCAACAGCTCGGCCAAGGCAGAGAAGACGAATGTGTGGCGCCTGTTCCAAGCGCTGGATCAAGCCACCTTCGATCAACTCGCCAAATACGACGACGGCGTCGGCACCTCGTCCAACAAGTACCTCGCCGCGATCGGCGGCGCCTTCGGCTACGGCCTGAAGCGCAACGTCATCGATCTCTATAAGTTCGTCTGCCGCAACTACGACGCCGAGACCGGCGACAAGATCTACGGCTTCGGCTTCAGCCGCGGCGCGTTCACGATACGCATCGTCGCCGCGTTGATCGCCACGCAAGGCGTCGTCAAGGGACGCTCGGAATCGGAACTGCACGCCAACGCGTTGATCGCCTATCGCCAGTACCGGGCGGAGCGCTTTAAATCGTGGAGCCCGATCGTCATCGTCGCCCGCTGGCTGCGCGACCATGTGCTGATGCCGTGGTCGGGCATCGCGCTGCGCAAGCACCGCGCGTCGCGTCGCCCAGGCAGCGTGCCGATCGAGTTCCTCGGGCTGTGGGACACAGTGGGTGCCTACGGCATGCCGATCGACGAGCTCAAGTGGGGATTCGACAAGCTGATCTGGCCGATGGTGGCGGTCGACCGCCATCTCTCGACGGTGGTTCGGTATTGCAGCCACGCGCTCGCGCTCGACGAACAACGCCAGACCTTCACGCCCACGCTGTTCGACGAGACCTACGAGGCGGCGGCCGTCAAGGCAGGCACGGTGCCCTCCGGCCGCTTGACGCAAGTGTGGTTCTGCGGAGTTCACTCGAACGTGGGCGGCGGTTATCCGGAAGACAAGCTCTCGCTCGTGCCGATGGACTGGATCGCCAGTCAGGCGGTGGCCGCCGGACTGCGCTTCGACACCGCCATGCTGGCGGAGAGTTCGGCTGAACGTTCGGGTTATGCCCGCATCTACGACTCGCGCGCGGGTGTCGCGGCCTACTACCGCTACCGCCCGCGCACCATCGAGGCCGATCACTACCCGGATGGCCAACCGATCCGACCCATCATCCACGGCAGCGTGATCATGCGGCTGGCCAAGGGCTCCGACGCCTATGCGCCGATCTCCCTGCCCGCCGAATTCGACGTGCTTGCGCCGGATGGCCAGCTCATGCCGATGCACGGCTTCCCTTATGGCGACAAGAACGTGGCCATGCGCGAGGACCGCCCCAAGTCCAGCCTCGCGCCAGACCCTGTCGTCGACGAACGCGTGAAGGCGCTGGCCGCCGCGATAACTGCACTCAAACGCGATCCACCCGAACCCGGGATGGTCGAGCAGGTGCGCGACACGGTCTGGTGGCGTCGCGTGGCCTACTTTGCGACGCTGGGCGCAACGCTGATGCTGGTCGCGTTTCCATTCGCCGCCGACTTCTATGCGTCGCTCGTCGCGAAGGTCATCAACCTCCTCGGCACGAACTACGGCACGCAGTGGAACGCGGGTGTGCATCTGGTGGACGACTATGGCCACAGCCTAATCGGCCCGGCCACAAAGGCTGCGGGCAAGGTGCTGCCGAGCTATCTCGATCTGTGGCTGCACGCGCTCGGGCAGCGCCCGCTGGAGATGATTACGGCCATCATGCTGGTCGCGATCCCGTATGCCGCGGGCTCGTTCCTGGGCACACGCATTCACGACCGCGCGTGGTTCGCATGGCATCCGGCGCGCCGCGCCGATTACATGGACTGGGTCGGCGAGTCGTTCCGCAAGAGCCTGATCAAGGCGGCGGTGGTGACGCTCGTGCTGGGCGTGTTGACCTGGTGGGCTCAACAAGACGGCGACGGCAGCCCGCTGGCCGCGATCTCCCAGCTGGCGTTCTATGCGTCCCTGGTGGTGCTGCTCTGGCGCGCCGTGCTGCTGGTCCGGCGCAACCGTCTCGCGCGCACCGGTGGCTCGTCGCTGGCGCGCCTGCCGGTCACGCCGACGCTCTGGGTCGCGCGCAGGATACGCACGACGCGCTTGTTAACCGCGATCTACCACCTAATGTCCGAGCGCATCGTGCCCATCGTCGTGACCTTGCTGGTCATCGCCGCGGTCTTCTTCGCGGCACTGCATGTTGTGTACATCGGCGAGCAAGTGGCCGGCGCGTTCTGCAATGGCGTCGCCGCGCGGCCGGCCGACGTCTCATCGGACGGAAGAACCCAGACGCAGACCGGCTTCGCCGCGAGCCAGGTGTGCTGGTCCACCGGCGCGTTCGTGAAGACAGGCCGGCGCTACCGCGCCGAACTGCAGATCGCCGACGGCGACGCGTGGTGGTTCGACCGAACCCAACGCACCGATCCGGCCGGGTTTGCCGGAACCGAGCCGAAGCACCTGGCCGCAGCCGTGCTCAAGCGATCATGGTCTGCACCCTGGTTCGCGCCCATCTTTCGCGTCGGCAGCTACGGCCTCGACGAGTTCACGATGAAGCCGCTGTGCGAGGGCGATGCGGATTGCGATCCGGTGGCCTACGCCAAAACGCCGGAGCCCCCTGCGTTGCCCATCTTCGCGCCGATTCCTGCGGATCTGGCGCAGCGTCTGGTCAACGACAGCCCGCATCCTGAAGCACCGCGCAAAGCGGTGATCGAATTCGTCGCGGCGCACGATGGCGAGGTGCACCTCTTCGTCAATGACGCCCTGCTGCCCTGGCCGACCGAGGGTGGCCCGTGGCCCTTCTACAAGAACAACACCGGAGGCGGCCGCCTCACGATCGTCGACATCACGAAGTAATCATCTCAGCGCTGAACAACAGGAGCCTCAGCCATGAAGAACGTTCACACCCTCGGTTTCCTGCGGCGGCTCGACTGTAGCCTCTTCGCCAGCGTCTGGACGACGCCGATGCTGCTCGCTGCCACGCTGCTGGCGGCCGGCTGCACGACGCTCACGGAGATCCGCACGCGCCACCAGGCCAGCGGCGAACTGATCGCGATCGACGCGGACAAGCCCAGCACGGGCTGCGCCGAAGCCAGCAGTACCACGGACGCGCGCGCCTACTCGATCGAGGACTATCAGAAGTACTGGGCCGGATTCGTCGAGTTCGACGACGAGGGCTGGCTGTACGACCCGCACGGGCAGCAGACACAGATGGCCGCGGTGCAGGCGCGCCTGCGTGCCGAATTGATAGACCCGCAGTACGGCAACACCGACTTCCTTGTGGTCGCGTTCGTCCACGGTTGGCACCACAACGCGCACGACACCGATTGCAACGTGCACGAGTTCCGAGCGCTGCTGAAGGTGGCGAGCGACCGCTATGCGAACGAGGCCGCGCTGCACCCCGGCATGCACCCGCGCCGCATCGTCGGCATCTATGCGGGCTGGCGCGGCGAGTCGATCGACATCGAAGGCCTCAACGTCACCACCGTGCTCGATCGCCGGAACGCCGCCGAGCGCGTGGCCAAGGGCGATGTGCGCGCGCTCTTCGCACTGCTGCGCAAGCTGCAGGTCGGCGAAACGCAGAAGACCGATCCGGCGGGCGGCCCGATGCGCGCAGACCGCATGCGCACGGTCGTCATCGGGCACAGCTTCGGCGGGCTGATCGCGTACCACGGGCTCTCGCCCGCCGTGCTCAACGAACTGACGCTGACCAAACCGGAACCCGAACTGGGGTGCCGGCCCACGGTCTATCGGCCACCGGCGGTGCAATTGCAGAACGGTGTGCGTGTCGCGAAGGACGAACGCGCGGCAGCCGAACGCGAACGCACCGCGCCGGTGTTCCCGGACATGCTGATCCTGGTCAATCCGGCGTTCGAAGCCACGCGTTTCGAATCGCTGCATGCGCTGATGCGGCCCAACGGTTGTGACTATCCGGAAGACCGACCGAAAGTGGTCGTGGTCACGGCCGACAACGACCGCGCCACGGGCGCCATCTTCCACGCCGGCCGCAAGGTGCTGACCTTGCTCGAAGCCTATCCGCGCGAGAGCGGCAGCGACGAGAACGCCTCGCGCGAACGCGATGCGAACACTCACGCGATCGGCTTCACGCAGCGTTACCTGACGCACCGGCTCTGCCTGGTCGGCGAAGGGCCAAACCGGCACGCCGTGGCAGCGCTCACGCCGCCCGCTGCGCCGGACTGGCAGCTCGATGCGTATGCGCCGGTGTGGGTCGTGCGTGCGCCACCGGCCATTGTCAACGGCCACAACGGCTTCTTCTTCGCCGAGCCGGAACCCGGCACGAACAAGCAGCAGCCCTATCTGCTGGACTGGCTGGTGGGCCTGCACCTGCTCGGGCCCGGCCCGGGCTCTCCGGTCATGACGACGACAAACGCCTGTCCACCGTCGTCGTGAGCGTGCCGAGTTGCAGGCGATCCGGGGCATGGATTCTTTTGCTGTGACTTCCTTGCCTTCTGCAAAGAAGAACAGTGCATGACCCCGGCGTAGACATTCGGGAAGTGGTGTTCCTTCAGGTACTTGATAGTGCCATGACCTTGTGCCCGTAGTCGGTGACTCGCCAACGTCGGGTGCGCGGGATCTGCGCATAGGATGTCCAAGTTAGGCGATCACGGTCTGCAGCAGCGCGTGCAGATCGTCGTCGGTGGGCGTTACCCGCCTCAACGAAGGCAGGGCACACCATCGGCGCCGCACCGGCACACCGCTGGCGCTCGTAGTGAACTCGGGCGCCATCCGGTGCCCGCTGGGGCTGCCGGCCGATGGCTTGC